>CAWUMA010000017.1:0-9781 GCA_963923835.1 uncultured bacterium | reverse complement strand
CCGACGGGCCGCCAATGGTTAGGTACAAAACGGCCATTCGAACCGGCACACCGTTAGCCACCTGACGGGTGATGACCGACGCCGGCGAATCGGCCACGACCGAGTCGATTTCCACGCCCCGGTTCATGGGCCCGGGGTGCATGATCAGTGCGTCTGGACGCAGGCGCCTGGCCCGCTCCGTGGTCAATCCGAAACAGCGGGTGTACTCGGCCAACGAGGGAACGAAGTCCCCCGTTCCCCGTTCGCGTTGAAGACGGAGCAGGCCCACGACGTCGGCCCACTCCAGGTCCGCTTCGAAGTCCTCCGACACGCTCACGCCCCATCCGGTAACGCCGGTGGGCAACAAAGTGGGAGGACCCGCCACGCGAACCTCGGCGCCCAGTGCCCGATACGCCGCGATATCGGAGCGCGCGACCCTGCTGTGCCGAATATCCCCCACAATGAGCACGCGCAAACCGCGGAATAACTCGGACCCGGTCTCGCTTCCGCGTGCACCCTGACGTTCGGCCAACACGGAGCGGACCGTAAAGGCGTCCAGCAGGCCCTGGGTTGGATGTTGGTGCTGTCCGTCACCCGCGTTGATCACACGTACGTGCGGCACGTAGCGGCTGACCTGCTCGGGGGCGCCGCTCGACTGGTGACGCAACACGACCGCATCAATCCCCAGGGCGTCGATGGTCGCGATGGTGTCACGCAGTGACTCACCCTTTTTGACACTGGAAGAGGCGACCGCGAGAGACAGCACGTCGGCCGACAGCCGTTTGGCCGCCGTTTCGAAGCTGAGACGGGTTCGAGTGGATTCCTCGTAGAACAGGGATGCCACCACCCGTCCGCGAAGAGCCGGCACTTTCTTGATGGAACGGCGGTGAACCTCCACGAACGATTCGGCCGTGTCGAGAACTTCGAGGATGGCCGACGCGGTCAGTTCTGAAAGGTCCAGCAAGTTTGCTCCGCGAATGGACTCGGTCACTTGGTCACCGTTCCAATCCACACGCCGTCCACCGTGGCGACCACGGTTTCATCACGTGACGACGGCAGGTTCTTGCCGACAAAATCCGGGCGGATCGGCAGTTCGCGGTGACCACGATCAACCAGTACCGCGAGTTGAACTGAACGGGGTCGGCCCCAATCAGCAAGAGCGTTCAGCGCCGCCCGGATTGTCCGGCCGGTGTAGAGAACATCGTCAACCAGAACCACAATCCGACCGGTGAGGTCACGGTCCAATGTCGTCGAGGCAGCATCCGGCAGTGGTCGAACTTCCAAATCGTCTCGGTAAAAGGAAACATCGAGCAGAGCATTCGGAATGTCGTGGCCCGATATCTCCCCGAGTGTGTCAGCCAGAACTCGGGCCAGCGGGGCTCCCCCACGTTGGAGCCCGACGATGACGACCCCTTCGACGCCACCGTTTCGCTCCACCACTTCGTGCGCCATGCGCCTGATGGCGCGGCTGACGTCATCGGACGACATAAGCCGGTGTGACGAAGAAAAGACCAGGCCACCCGGGGGTGCCTGGTCCTCACTCGAGCTGGTCATCTCTCTCCCGTCGTACGGGCCTCACGGGACCCGCTTCACGACAGTCCCGCGGAAAACCGCGGGCTGTTTGTCAATGAATCGTATTTACTGTAGTCGTCAGCGCAGTGGTGACCACCACCGACACCGCGGTCCAGACCCAGAACAGTCGAACCAGCCGGACCTGGTGCCACTTCTCGGAGTTCACCGCGCCCCGGGCCGAACGAATCGTCAGCCCGAGTCCCAGGAACGCCAGCAAGATGAAGTGGACAAGAGCCGTGCCGATGAGGAGCATCATGGCCGACGAGTAACTGGTGTAGGCCCACACCATCGAGTCGTTGTGCATGGCAAAAACCTGGGGCAAGTGACGGAGCTGGATCACCGACATGGCCGCGGCGACCACGGCCACGATTGTCGCCAGTGCCGCCGTGGCCGAGAACTGCGTCGCACGCTGACTTCCCGCACGGAGCGTCTTCTCTCCACCCCACAAAATCAGTGCCGAGACAACTACGACTGCAGCGACCAGCCACGAGAACGACGCCGACATCGGATGAATGTGAATCAGCTTCGGGTCGGGCAGCGACGCCGCGTTCATGTAGTAGTCGGCCGAATGGCTTTGGTCGTAGCCCAGCATGCTCATCCAGTGACCACCCGTGTTGGTGCCACGCAGATACAGGTAGGTGAAGAGCATGGCCGACAGAGTGACAATGTCACCGCCGATGAAGAGCCACACCGCCATGCGCTGACGGCGATCAACCACCTCAACGGGCTCGTGGTGGCCGTGTTCAGTGTGTCCGTGTGTGTCGACGCTCATTAGCGCACCACTTCCTTTCCAAAGTTGTACGGGTCCTCGGTGATGACCGGGAGCACGTCAAAGTTCTCGAGCGGCGGCGGAGTCGGCACCATCCACTCCAACGAGTTCGCGGCCCACGGGTTCGGGCCAGATGGCACACCCTTCTTCCACGACGAAATGACCGCTCCCAGCAGGACGAGCATGCCGGCCATGATCATGTAAGCACCGATAGTCGAGATGAAGTTGGTCTTCTCGAAGAGCATCGAGTAACTGCTGTAGCGACGTGGCATTCCCTTCAGGCCCGACAGGAACATCGAGAGGAACGTCACTTGGACGCCGATGAAGACGAGCCAGAACGAGATACGCCCCTGCACTTCGTCGAGATAGCGGCCCGTGACCTTCGGGTACCAGAAGGCGAGCGCAGCCACCGCGCCGAAGAGCACCGAGCCCACGAAGACGTAGTGGAAGTGCGCCGTGACGAACATGCCACCGTGCAACTGATTGTCGATGGGGATGTCAGAGAGGTAGATGCCGGTGACACCGGCGATGATGAAGTTGAAGATAAAGCCGAAGAGCCACACGGTTGGCAACTTCATCCAGACGTTGCCTCGCCAGAGGGTCGCGAGCAGAACCAGGAAAAACAGACCGGTGGGAATCGAGATCAGCTCGGTGGTCAGCATGAACGGTCCGCCCAGCGTCGGCGCCCAGCCCGTGGTGAACATGTGGTGCGCCCACACGAGAACCGAGAGGCCCGCGAGGCCGACCATGCCGGCCAGGGCCGTCCGGTAACTGAACACGGGCTTTCGAGCCATGACGGCCGCAATCTCGAAGAGGGCCGCAACGGCCGGAATCAAGATGACGTAGACCTCGGGGTGACCCATGAGCCAGAAGAGGTTGGCTTGGAGCCAACCGGTGCCTCCACCAGTTGACACGAAGAAACTCGTGTTCGTGGTGCGCTCCAAAAGCTGCGCGGCCTCAACGGTGAGGAAGTACGGGAAGGCGTACAGACCGAGCGCCGCGGCAACCATCGATCCCCACACGAAAATCGGGAGACGACTCAGGGTCATACCCTTGGTGCGCATCGTCATAACCGTGCAGATGGTGTTGACACCCGCGACAGTCGTTGAGATGGTGAAGACGACAATGGCCATCGCAAAGAAGTCCATACCGACGCCGGCCTGGTCTGAAATCGGGGCGAGGACGACCCAGCCCACCGGTAGAGAACCGACGACCAGGGTGGTCAGCAACAGGCCAGCGGCCGCCACGAGAGTCCACAGACTCAGAGCGTTCAACCGCGGGAATGCCATGTCGCGGGCCCCACACATGATCGGCACCACGAAGTTGGCCCAAGGACCGGCGACCGCCACAATCAGAGCCAGAATCATCAACATGCCGTGCACGGCGATGAAGCCGTTGTAGACCTGCTGATTCACGAAGTGGTTCCCAGGGACAATCAACTCGGTACGGATGCCCATGGCGAGCAAGCCGCCCGCACCCAGAAGCACCATCGTCATGATGATGTACTGAACACCCACCACCTTGTGGTCGGTGCAGTACTTCCAGTAGCGAGAAGTGCCTTGGTGTTCGCCGGCGTAATACAAATCGTCCGCACGCGAGTGGTCACGACCCAACAACCAGCGGAACGGGCCGTTCAGGGCGCCGATCCCGAACCAGAAACCGAGCGTCCAGCCCACGCCAGTGAAGACGGCGACCTGGTCGTTGTAGGACTGGCCATTCACGTCCATGGTGTGACGCGAGATGTAATAGGCCAGCCAGGCGCCCAGGATGCCGCCCACCATGGCGGTCAGGAAGTTCTGGCGTCGGGCCAAGCCACCACCCGATGGCGCCACCGCGGTGGACTCAGGAGTCACTGTTGTCGTCATTTCGGTACCTCCTACGACCCGGTGGACTGCGAGTGCAGCCACTGTTCAAAATGCTGATTCGTCATCACGTGACCGCGAGTGACCATGTACGCGTGGTTCAAGCCGCAGAACTGGTCACACCGGATGTCAATCGTTCCGGTCTTGTCCGGTGTGGCGTGAATCACCGTCTCGACACCCGAGTTGGCGTCAACCTGAATACCGAACTGCGGAATCCAGAAACCGTGCGTCACGTCCTCCGAGGTGATGTGGAACTCGACTTCACGACCGATCGGCACATTCAATACATTTGACTGCACGTTGGTGCCTGGGTACGAGAAGGTCCAGAGCCACTGCTGTCCGGTCACATTCACCTCAAGCGGCGAGGACGAAGTGCTGGTGTCATCGAAGGCCAAAGCCCCGAGGCCCCACACGAGAAGAAAAACCGTCAGAAGCGTCGAGACGAGGACCCAGCCGGTCACCAGCTTCGGGTTCTCACGGGTCGCTTCCGCGCTCGGAGGTGGGGTGTCGCCCTTGTAGGTGTGATGGCGAAGAAGGTGCAACATTGCGGCGTACACACCGGCGGCCACCGGAGCCGCCGCCACCGAGAAAATGACGATTGTCAACACCGACAGGTGCATGTTGTACGTCATCTCACGGGGCATGAAGTGAGCAGGGGCCCACAGCGACAGCGCCACGCCCACGATGGTCAGGATCACCCAGGTGGCGAAGAACCCGGTGAGTGACTTCTTGTTGTTGTCAGCCATCGTTCCCTACTCCACCGTGACCGTGCCGGACATATATCCGAACGTTGACATTGCGTATCCGAACTGACCTTCGCGACTACCACCGCAGGGGTACTCGCAATTCCACTGGTAGACACCCTTGCCTTTCGTGCGGAAGGTGAACGTCACCGTGCTCGGGCTCTTTGGGTAGTTACCCATCCCCTGAGCGGCGCACTGAGGCAACGAACCGATGGCCGCGGCCGCACAGGTGTCGACATCGGGGTTAGCGGGAAGGGGCACAGAGATGAACAGGTTGGGCTGGTTGTCCGGGATGCCGCGCATCGTGAATGTGTGGCCCATGTCCTGGCTCCAGTACGACGACGGGGCCCCGCCATTGAATGATGCGGTGTTACCGATAGTGCCGACCACCTTGCGGAAATAATCGTTGTTCGGGGAGGCGCCACCGTCGTAGTTGTTAATGGTCATCGTGATCAGCGAGTTCGCCGGCAAGATGATGTTTCGGTTCGCGTACGACACCCAGTCCGGGTGGGCGCCACCGTTGGCACCGTGCATACCCGCGAGTGAGTCCGGGTATGCACTGATGGTGATGTGGCACTGCCCCATCACTGCGGGGGGCTCACACGTCGCGGCTTTGGAACTCGGCTCGGCGCTCGCCAAAGCGAAACCGGCCGCCGCGAGAAGGCCCGACCCGAGAATGATGGACGCCAGTGCGACGCCAATTGACCTCGAGCGTGTCATGTGCTCTCCTTCGGCACCTCAGGTGAGACGCCTCGGAAAAACTTACCGAAGGAATTGAGCAATATGGGAGTAAGTTTTATGGCCGTGGGTCAGAAAACTGAGAAAACCTTCAGGATTCACGTCGGCCTAATTCTCGCCGAAATCATCTGCGTGCCCGCCTTCATATGGCAGTTCAGTCGGGCAATTCACGGCAACTTGCTGTCGTGGGCCTACGTGGTGGAATGGCCTGTTCTCGGTGGATACGCCGTCTTTATGTGGCATCGCCTCTTACAGGACGAGCGCGGACTGACTGAGCGACCCGTCATTGACATCAAGAAGGCCGAAGCCGAGGACCCCGACTTGGCGGCGTGGAACGCCTACCTCGCCAAGGTGCACGGGACTCAGGACGAGGCCGACCACCGAGACGACTGAGAATCAAGCGCCGCGAGGAGGCTCCCGTCGCGGGTGATCACGCGTCGAACAATGACCACGAGGCACGGAACGGCCCAGAAATCGCCGCAAATCCACAGAATTGCGGCGGCGAGCTGCTGGTCGTGGAATGACAACGGCATCGTCATGGAGGTACCGACCATCGGCATCACGTACCAGGCCGTCGAGGTGAAAATCGCCATCGTCATCGCCATGACGAGCATTTCCAGCATCGTGACGCTCACGAGTGCGAGTTGCCACCGCAGAGCGCCGCGCAGCCGACGCCGTCCGGAAGGCACCAGGTGGTGGAAGAACCAGGCACCGCTGATTAGAAAGGCCGGCTCCATGCCCCAAGCCATGGCGGCATCGTGAGCCATGACGAAGTTGAAAACACTGGGAAGGTGCGAGACCACCATCACGACGTTGAGAGCAAGTCCGGCGAGGATGGGGCGGCCCATCGCTTGCGGTAGGTGCCAGCGCCGCCCCCGGTACCACCAACCGAGTACGACACGTCGACGTGAGACCGGCAGCATCCACCACCAGTGACGCGAAGCCCCGGCCCAGGTGAGGGCGATGGGTGCCAGAAACATGACCACGATGTGAGACACCATGTGGGCCGGAAGTTGCTCACGAGCCTGTATCGCCCACGCCGACCCGGTGGCGGCCCACAGAGCCAGCCACCCGAGAATCGCCACCGACACCCGGCCTCGGTCGCTACGTACGCGAACGAATCGGGCAGCACTGGTCGCCAACCCCACGAGGGCGACGACGGCGACCGGGTCGAAACTCACCGTTTGGCCACCGCAACCACGAGTTGGCGCAACTCGCTGACCGCCGACCGTTCACCCGACCATGTGGCCAGGGGCTCGTCGGGCACGATGTAACGCAGGTGCCCCGTTCGATCAATGACGAACAAGTCATTGGAGTGGACCGACATCTTGCCCTTTGGCGAGATACTCACGCCGATGTTGTACGCCCGCCAGACCGAGCGCAGAGCGTCAGTGGTGCCGGTCACGAAGTAGAAGTGCGGCACTGCGTCGAGATGGCGACGTGACATGAATCGGCGGATATCGGCGGGGCTGTGATTGCGTGGATTGGCGGCGACAGCGACGATGCGCAAATCCGATTCCTCACCGAATGAACGTTGCAACGCCCCCAACTGGTTAGCAAGCAACGGGCAGTCCGACCAGCAACGGGGATCAAGGAATGACAGAACCGTGACATGCCCCCTGGTGTCATGCAGGGAGAAGGGGCGCCCCGCCTGATCGGTCAACGTGAAGTCGGCCGCCTCTGCGTGGGCGGCCAGGGCCCCACCGTTGTTGGCCGCGAGGTAGATCGTCGTCTCGGCACTCCCCCATGGGGCGACTGCGAACAGAACACCAGCCGTCAGCATCATCGCGGCGGCGAACGAGGCACCGACGCCCGCCGACAGCGTGCGCATTTCGCGGGGTAGGCGTGGCGGGGGTAGAGGGCCGGAAAAGCGTGGCAGCAACGTCGCACCGAGAACAGCGAGTGGCAGCAACGTATTGACGTCGGTGGAGAGTCCCCCGAAAATCCCCAGATCCTGGACCGTTACCCAGAACAACAGGCCGAAGATTACGACACTCCACGGGGCTATCGCGCTGGAACCGCGCCACAACGCCACTGCGGTTGCCCCCAGCCACATCATGACCATCACCGTGAAGCCGGCCCCCATGGTGCCCGCTACCACCCCCGTCGCTCGAACGATGGCGGCCAGCCAGTGCGGCTGGGGCACCGACGCCATGTCCTTCGACATCGCGGTCAGGGCATTGGCATTTCCCCCGTTCCAGAAACCCCGCGAGGGAATCGCGAGCAGAAGAGCCCCCGCAGCCAACACCACCGTCAGGCTCCTACGCGTCACGCGTTCATAGAGCCGCTCGAAAGTGCTCGGCGACAACGCGAGCCACATCCCGGCGAAGGCGTAGAAAGCCGACGCGCCGGGCCAGCCGAAGAAGATCGAGCCGGTCGGGGAGAACAGGCCACCCAGGGCATTTCCCACGACCCAGATGAACGTGGCATACAGCGCCGAAAGTCCGGCCACCAGGCGTCCCGTCCGTGCACTCGAGACGAGGAGGGCGATGCCGATTCCCACCTGCCACCACGCGATGGCCACCGCGAGAGCCAGCGGATGGTTGTTGTACACACCGATGCCGGAGTCGACCAGAGCGGCGACCCAGCCTGGTGCCCCGACCGCCGACGGGGCGACGACTTGGTTGGCCATACCTAACGGCATGGCCGATTGGAACTGCAGCACCCCGGCCACCAGCCAAAGCGCTCCGAAGGAAATGCGAAGCGCCCGACGGCGGCGTGGTTCGGGCAACTCGTTCGAGTTGAAACGCGCCAGCCTCCCACCCACGAGCGTGGCGACAACCACCACGATCGCGATAGCCACAATCCAGGCCAAGGCCACGAGGAGGCCGTGACGGAACAGCGGCGTGACGTAGGGGCTCGTGATGCTGTACGAGTTCGGGCCCATCCCCGTCATCGCAACTCCCTATCGACCCAGTTCGTCGGCGATCGCGCTGAGCAATCCGTTCACGAAGGCACCCGAACCCTCCGTGGAGTAGGTCTTGGCCAGTTCGACCGCCTCGTCGAGTACGACGGCCCGCGGGGGTGCGTCGGGCATCAGCAGTTCGGCCGTGGCCATCGTCATGATGATGCGGTCGATCACCGCGATGCGATCGAGTGGCCAATCGACGGCGAAGCGTTCGAGGAGCTCGTCGCCGCGCTCCCGGGACGATTCGGTCGCGAGCGCCAGAGCCGCGGCGTAGGGATCGGGAGCCACGGGCAGGGCGGCGAGTATGTCGTCCACCGAGCGCTCCTTCATCTGAGCCTCGTAGAGGATTTCGAGGGCCCGCTCGCGAGCGAGGTGCCGCGACGAACCGAGTTCGCTCATCAGGCGCGGGTCATGTACTCGCCGGTGCGGGTGTCGACCTTGATCACTTCGCCGGGACCGACGAAGAGGGGCACCTGCACCACGAAACCGGTTTCGAGCGTGGCCGGCTTGCGCGCGCCCGACACGCGGTCACCCTGAATGCCGGGCTCGGTCTCGGTGATCGTCAACTCGACCGACGCCGGGAGTTCCACGCCGATGATTTCGTCCTCGAACAAGATGAGCATGGCCCGGCCGGTCTCCTTGAGGAAGTTGGCCGCGTCGCCGAGGCTCTTGCTCGAGACCGGGAGCTGGTCGTAACTGACCTGGTCCATGAAGATGTAGTCGTCACCGTCGCGGTACAGGTACTGCATGTCGCGCTTGTCGATGATGGCCTGCTCGAGTTTTTCGTCGGCGCGGTAAGTGCGCTCGATGACGGCCCCGGTGCGGGCGTTACGCAACTTGGTGCGCACGAAGGCACCGCCCTTGCCGGGCTTCACGTGCTGGAATTCGATCACGGTGAACAGACCGTCGTCGGTCTTCAGGGTGATGCCGTTCTTGATGTCTGAAGTGTTGATGGACGCCATGGGCGCAAACCTTTCGCGTGAGACCGTCGGACAGTCTAGGGCGGGTCAACCCAGAAGCCGGAGAACGGCTTCGAGGGCGAGGTCGTAGCTCAGGGCTCGAAATCCCGCGATTGATCCGTCCACCACCCCGGCCAGAGTCGACGTGTGACGGTACGGCTCACGGGCGGCCGGGTTGGACAAGTGAACCTCGACCACGGGGCCCTCGAAGAGAGCCAGCGCGTCGGCGAGAGCCCACGACACGTGGGTCA
>CAWUMA010000016.1:0-11091 GCA_963923835.1 uncultured bacterium | reverse complement strand
GCGTACACGTCGAGCGTCTCTTGCGCAATGGCTCGCTGGCGGTCCATGGGCATCACCGAGATGGTGCGCATGTTGTGCAGCCGGTCGGCCAGCTTGATGAGAAGAACGCGCCAATCACGCGCCATGGCGATGAACATTTTGCGAATGGTGGCGGCCTGCTGCGCCTCTTTCGAGTCAAACTCCAGGGCGTCAAGTTTCGTGACTCCGTCGACCACGGCCGCGACCTGTTCGCCGAACGCTTCAGCGAGCGACTCGGTGGTCATCCCGGTGTCTTCGACCGCATCGTGCATCAGCGCGGCCGCGATGGTCACGGCGTCCAGGCCCAGGTCGGCGCAGATATCAGCCACCGCGATGGGGTGGGTCACGTAAGGCTCACCCGTACGGCGCAACTGGCCTTCGTGGGCAACGACGGCCGCCGCACCGGCTCGTCGAATCAGTTCTTCCTCTCCCGCCTCGTGGTGCTCGAGGTACCGGGCCACCACCCTCTCCACCGAGGCGGCCAGGGCAACGTCCGCCCGGGGCCGAGAAGAGAGGTTGACCATGCAGTCAGCCTACCGGCGCCCTATCGGCGCTTGGGTTTGCGAGCTCGCGCCTGAATGGGCGATGGTGCGTTCGAGGTCGGGGACTCCGAGTCGCCCCCTCGCGCGGCAGCGGCCGGTGACAGCACTCGCTTCTCGGCCCGCTGCTCCACGCGTTGAGTCAGTTCACGGTAACGAGCCTCGCGCTCCTTGAACAGCGCCAGCAGGGGGCTGGCGATGAAGATCGATGAGTAGGCACCGGCCAGCAGACCCACGAACAGGGCCAAACCGTAATTCTCCAGCGTCGTGGCGCCCAGGATGTAGGCGCCCACCACGAGCACCGACAGGACCGGAAGAATCGCGACCAATGACGTGTTGATGGAACGAGCCAACGTCTGGTTCATCGAGAGGTTCACCATCTCGCTGTACGTGATGTTGCCCGATTTGAGAACGCCGTTGGTGTTGTCACGCACGCGGTCGAAGACGACCACGGTGTCGTAGAGGGAGTAACCGAGAATCGTCAAGATGGCAATCACCGTGTCGGGCGTGATGGCAAATCCGAACAGTGAATACACCCCGACCGTCACGAGAAGGTCGTGCAGCACGGCGATGATGGCGGCGAGGGCCATCTTCGGTTCGAAACGCACCGCGATGTACAACGCCACGGCGATGAAGAAGATGATGAGAGCCTCGAGTGCTCGCTGGGTCACCGATCCGCCCCACGTCGGACCCACGTTGCTGGTTGACACCTGGTTGTCGGCCACTCCGGCCTCGTGGGCCAGAGCCTTCACGACGGCGTCGGTCACGCTCTGCTGTGCGGACAGTGACAGGTTGTTGAGATCACCGGTGATCTGGTACGTGCTCGAACCGAGTTTCTGCACGATCGGTTCCGGAAGGCCCGCACCGCGAGCGGCGTCGGCCATCGCCGTCACCGAACTGTGGGGGGCGAGAACCTCGAAGGATGACCCACCCTTGAACTCGATACCCAGATTGAAGCCGCGCACGGACAGTGAGGCGAGCCCCGCGACGATGATGAGCACCGAGACGGTGAACCACCACTTACGGCGCCCGACGAAGTCGAACGTGGTGAGGCCCTGATAGAGACGGCCGAAGCGGCCGGGTGTCTCACTCATCGCTGTCTCCCGTGACGAGTCCGGCGGCCATCGAGAGGGCCGAGTTGCGGTTGGCGCTGCGACGACCCAACAGCACCACCAGCGGTCGGGTGAAGTACCAGGTCAGGGCCACGTCGAGCAAGGTGGAGAGTCCGAGGAAGAACGCGAAACCGCGGACCGATCCAACGGCGATGAGATACAAGAGCACGGCCGCGAGCAGGGAGACGAAGTCGGCCGCCAACACCGTTCGCCACGCCGACTTGAAACCACGATCGACCGAGGTTCGAATGGAACGACCTGCTCGGGTTTCATCCTTCAGGCGCTCGAAGTACACGATGTACGAGTCGACGGTGATACCAATCGACACAATCAGACCCGTCACACCGGCCAGGTCGAAACTCGGGGCCAGTGACGTGTGAGCCAGGGCGGAGATGATTGCCCACAGAAGGGCCGACGTCGCGGCGAGACCCAGCAAGATGACGAATCCCAGTAGGCGGTAATACACGATGGTGTAGAGAAGCACCAGGGCCAGACCCACGAGGCCCGCACCGAGGCCGGCCACCAAAGCCGAGTGGCCGAGCGTCGGAGAAACCGTCTGAGTGGTCAGAGCCTGCAGGCGTACCGGGAGCGCACCGTAGTTCATCGCAATCGCGAGGGACTTCGCCGATTGTTCAGTGAACGAACCGGAGATCTGCCCCTGTCCGTTGAAGCTCGTGAAGGACGTTTGGGTCGGCTGGATGATCGGGGCCGACTGAATCACGCCGTCGAGTTCGATGGCGAGCATCTGATGGAAGTTGTTACTCGCCACCTGGTCCCACTGGGAACTGCCCGCCGAGGTCAAGGTGTACGTCACCACCCAGGCGCCGGCCTGGTCCTGCTGCGCGACGGCCTTGCCGATGGCCTGCCCCGTCAACTGCGAGGGTCCGAGGACGTAGCGAACCTTGGGATTGCCCAGCACCGGCAAGAGCACCGCGTCGGCGGGGTTGTCGTTGGCCGGCTTTGTCGCCGCAATCGCCGAGAAGCCCGGGTCGGCGGGAATGTTGTTCGAACGGAATCCGGAGATTGTGGTGGAGTCGGGGACCACGCCGAGGTTGGCCGCCGACATGAGGTATTTGGCACCGCACGCGGGGAGTGGCGACACCGGCTTCGTGGTCGCCCCCAGGCCCGCGGCGCACAACACTGGGCGGAACAGGAGTTGGGCCGTCTGACCCACGGTCGCCAGCACCGCACGAGCGTCCGTCACGCCCGGCACGGACACGACGATGTTCTTGCCCTGCAAGTTCACCACCGCCCCCGAGACTCCGAGACCGTTCACACGGTTCGAGAGAATCGAGACGGCTTCGGCCAACTTCGCCGGTGCAACATTGGTGGTCGGCTTGTACACGACCGACAGGCCACCGGCCAGGTCAAGGCCCAGTTTGGGCCCCCAGCCAAAGGCCAGGGTCGTCAGCAGCGATCCGAACGAGATGACGATGCTCAGGAAAAGGCTCACAACGAGCCCGCGCCGCGACGTGCCCGCCATTAGGAGGCAGTTCCTTCAGCGTCGGGCGACGTCGGTTCTTCAATCTTGCGCGCGATGGCCTGGGGCACAAAGTCCAAGACGGCACCACTCGCACACGAAATCGTGACGAGGTTCTCGTCGCGCTTGGTGATCACGCCGACTACTCCCCCGATGGTCTGGACGCGATCGCCCACCTCGACCTGACGGGCGGACTCGCGGGCCTTCTTCTGGCGCTGCGCCCGCGGACGCATGTAGAAGACGTAGAAGGCAATGAGCACCACCGCGTAGATGATCAAGAGGGTCGCGCCCGAGCCACCCTTGGACGTTGTTGCCGCTAGCACCGTTATTCCTCCCTAGAGAACACAAGAAATCTAGCCGTTCGAGGCCGCGGGACTAGACCAAACCACCCCCTGGCGGGGTGACCCCCACATGCCGATACGCCTTTTCCGTCGCCAGTCGGCCACGTGGCGATCGCACCAGGTAGCCCTCTCGCAGTAGGTGGGGTTCGTAGGCCTCTTCAATGGTTGCCGGCTCCTCGCCGCAGGCGTGTGCCAACGTCAGAAGGCCGACGGGGCTGCCCGCGAACTGTCCGCAGAGAAGTCCGAGCAGCCGCCGGTCCAACTTGTCGAGACCGGCCTCGTCCACACCGAACTTCATCAACGCGGCCGCTGCTAACTCGTCGGTGATGACAGCCACGGAGTCCATCGCCGCCACGTCGCGGACCCGGCGCAACAGCCGGTTGGCGATACGGGGGGTTCCCCGCGAACGCGACGCAATAACGGACGCGGCAGAACCCTCGAGCGAAATGTCCAACTTCTCCGCCGACCGGGCGACAATCGCCGTCAGTTCATCAACCTCGTAGAGATCGAGCTGGCCCACGAAACCGAATCGATCCCGCAGCGGGCCGGCCACCAAACCGACACGGGTCGTCGCCGCCACCAACGTGAAGGGTGGTAGTTCCAATCGAATTGATCGGGCGGATGGCCCTCGTCCAATCATCACGTCCAGACGGCGATCTTCCATCACCGGGTACAGCACTTCTTCCACGGCCCTATTGAGCCGGTGAATCTCATCGATGAAGAGAACGTCGCCCTCGCGCAGGTCCGTCACGAGGGCCGCCAAGTCACCCGGTCGCGAGAGAACCGGCCCGGACGTGATGCGAAGACCCGCCCCCATCTCCCCGGCCACGATGCCCGCCAGGGAGGTCTTTCCCAATCCGGGCGGACCCGCGAACAACAAATGGTCGGCCACCTGGTTCCGTGATCTGGCCGAACCCAGCACGATGCGCAGGTGCTCCACCAACTCCCGTTGGCCCACAAAATCATCCAGCGATGTGGGGCGCAGCGATGCGTCGTGCGCGAGGTCGTCGCCGCTGCGACTGGGAGCGACTTCTCGAACCACCGGGTCGAGTTCGGCTTCGCGGCGGGTCATCGACGACCCAGCGCCGCCAGGGCGGCCCGCAGCGCCTCGGCTTCATCGTCGGGCAAGGTCACGCCCTCGAGGGCGTTGCGTATCTCGGACGCTTGGTATCCGAGCGACTTGAGCGCGTCCACAATGTCCTGGCGTTGCGAGGGTGACGCATCCGACGGGCCGACCTTGTCCTTGAGTTCCATCACGATTCTTTGCGCGGTTTTGGGCCCGATACCGGGCACGGTTGCGACCGCCGTGGAATCACCCGAGGCGATTGCGGAACGCAACCGACCTTCGCCCAGTGTCCGAAGTGCCGCCATGGCTGTGGACGGACCGACGCCCGGTGCCCCGAGCAGCGTCGTGAAGAACTCGCGTTCATCGAGCGAGTCGAAGCCGAAGAGAACGATGGCGTCGGCCCTCACGGCGGTGTGCACGAACCAGGATCGACGCTCACCCACCTGTGTGGCGCTGGCGACCAGAACCTCGTACCCGACGCCGCTGACGTCAATGATCGCGGCGCCCGTGGGTAGGACTCCCACCACTTCACCGCTGAGATAGCCGATCACCGTCGAACCCCCGCGAAGCGACTCTCAGTGCGCGTGACCGTGAAGTACGTGATGGCGATCGCCAGCGCGTCGGCCACGTCGGCGGGTTTGGGTGGGGCAGCCAGTCCGCACAGACGAGCCACCATGTCCTGGACCTGTTCCTTGGATGCGTGGCCGTATCCGGTAATCGCCAACTTGGCTTCCTGCGCGGTGAACTGGCGAACGGGAACGCCCCGTTCGCCCGCCAGCGCAATCGCCACGCCGCTCGCCTGGGCCACGGGAATGGCCGTCATGGCGTTGCGTTGGTAGAAGACCCTTTCGACCACGACGGCGTCGGGCTTGGTTTCATCCAAGAGCTCGCGAAATTGGCCGGCCAAATAGGACAAACGGATTTCGACCGCTTCTTCCTTGGGGCTTTCAATCGTTCCGGCTCGTACGGCTCGGAAGGATTCCACCCCGTCGAGCGAGCCCTCAACGAGGCCGTACCCGCAACGGGTGAGGCCGGGGTCGATTCCCAAGACGAACATATGTTCGATTGTACCCCTCCCCACCAACGTGGGGGCGGATATTTAGCCTTCGTAGGCCGCCAGGAGCTCGTCGGGGATGTCGAAGTTGGCGAAGACGTTCTGCACGTCGTCGTGGTCGTCGATTGCGTCCATCAGTCGGAGAATCTTGGTGGCGTCGGACTGCTCGGTCACCGGGATGGCGTTTTGTGGGACGAGGGTCAAGTCGGCCGACACAATCTTCAGGCCGAAGCCTTCGAGGGCGTCGCGGACAGCGCCCAGCTCGGTGGGTTCGGTGGTCACCGTGAAGTTGTCGCCGTTGGGCTCGTAATTCTCTCCGCCCGCCTCCATCACCCACTCGAGGAGTTTGTCCTCGTCGAGTGGTCCGGCCACCTCAATCTGGCCCTTGCGGTCGAACTGCCAGGCCACCGCGCCCGGTTCGGCGATCGACCCACCGTTCTTGGAGAGAAGGTGCTTGATTTCAGCACTGGTGCGGTTGCGGTTGTCGGTCAGGGTCTCGACGATGACCGCCACGCCGCCCGGCCCGTAGCCCTCGTAGTTAATCGCCTCGTAGCGAACACCCTCGAGTTCACCGGTGCCACGCTTGATGGCGCGCTCGATGGTGTCGATGGGAACCGATGCGTCGCGGGCCTTCTGGAACATCGTGCGAAGGGAAGCGTTGGCGTCAGGGTCACCGCCTCCCTCACGAGCCGCAACTTCAACCTGACGAATCAGCTTGGCGAAAACCTTGGCACGAGCGGCGTCCTTGGCACCCTTGCGGTGCTTGGTCGTCGCCCATTTCGAGTGGCCGGACATTGTTCCTCCTGCCCGTTCGGGCGTTGTAATGCTAGCGAGAGACCAGCGTTGACACGAAGGCTCGGTGAATGCGGTCGTCACTGGTCAGCTCGGGGTGGAACGAGGCCCCCCACACCGCCCCCTGGCGAACCAGAACGGGGTCGGGACCGCGACCATGGTCGTGACGGGCGAGCACCTCAACTTCGGGTCCGACGGACTCAATTCGGGGCGCGCGGATGAACACACCGGGAACGCGGCCCACGCCGACCACGTCCAGCTCGGTTTCGAACGACGCGATCTGGCGACCGTACCCGTTTCGTCGAACCGTCACATCCAGAGCCGCGAAACTCCACTGGTCGTGGCGGCCATCGAGGACGGTGCGAGACAGAAGGATGAGACCGGCGCAGGTCCCCAGTACCGGCATTCCCGAGGCCAGTCGTTCCGCCAAGGGCTCGTGGAGGCCGGACAGGTCGATGAGTTTCGCAATGGCGGTCGACTCCCCTCCGGGAATCACCAAGCCGTCGACCTGACGCAGGGCTTCGGGGGTCCGAACCTCCGATACCTCGGCGCCCAGGCCTCGCAGAACGGCGGCGTGCTCTCGTACGTCGCCCTGCAGGGCGAGTACACCCACCGAAGCCATTACCAACCGCGCTCGGCGAGCCGCGTCTCCAGGGATGACGTCTCGAATCCCTTCATGGCCGAACCGAGTCCGGTCGACACCTTGGCCACGACGCTCGCGTCCTGATAGTGGGTCGTCGCTTCCACAATGGCCTTGGCCATGCGCACCGGGTCTTCGCTCTTGAAGATTCCCGAGCCCACGAATACGGCCTCGGCACCCAACTGCAGAACGAGCGCCGCATCGGCCGGGGTGGAGATGCCCCCGGCGCAAAACAGTGGCACCGGCAGGTGACCGGTGGCGGCCACTTCTTGGACGAGGGGCAGCGGAGCCTGGAGTTCCTTCGCGAGCGAATAGATCTCCGCGGCGTCGGCGGTCTGAAGACGGCGCATCTGCTTATTGATCGTGCGCAGGTGTCGCACCGCTTCGACCACGTTGCCCGTACCGGCCTCACCCTTAGATCGGATCATGCAGGCACCCTCGCCGATTCGACGGAGCGCCTCACCGAGGTTGGTCGCGCCACACACAAAAGGAACGGTGAAGGCCCACTTGTCGATGTGGTTCTCCTCGTCGGCCGGGGTCAACACCTCGGACTCGTCGATGTAGTCCACATTGAGTGACTGGAGGATCTGGGCTTCGGCAAAATGGCCGATGCGAGCCTTGGCCATCACGGGAATCGTGACGGCCGCCTGAATTTCCTGGATCATCTGCGGGTCGCTCATGCGCGCCACGCCACCGTCACGGCGAATATCCGAGGGGACCCGCTCGAGGGCCATCACCGCAACCGCACCCGAGTCCTCGGCGATTCGCGCCTGCTCGGGATTCACGACGTCCATGATGACTCCACCACGGAGCATGTCCGCCAAGCCCCGCTTGACGAGGGGGGATCCGACCGATGAAGAGTTGTTCGACGACATGTCGCCAGCCTAACGGTCGGCGCTCACCACTCTTCTAGGGCACGTGCTCGCAGAGTGGGGTCGTCCACGTCCCCGAGATCAGGGGTGGCGCGGTCGGCGTGCGGGTTGAACCACGACCACCGGGTTCTCGCAAAGAGGTCCGAAGTCGACAGCCCACGAGGACCGGCCTCGGCGCAACGGTGCAGCGCCCGCGCGAGCCCGAGTGGGTAACGAATGGTGGCGGCGGCCACTTCATCGGCCCGAAAGGCGAACCCGGTACCCGCGAGAGCCGTCCGTTGCTGGTCGTTCAAGGACGGCATGGCCGACAAGGCGAGCCGTGGGGCGACGCCGGTGCGCAGCCGGGCGAACAAATGGGCCACGACCGCTTCAACCTCCATGAGATCGAAGTCCTTCATCAGCGAATTCGTCACGAACAGCGCGGCTCCCGAAGGAGTCGGTGCGAGCGCGGCGTTGTAGCTCTCATCCGCCACGATGCTGGCGTTCACTCCATCGACGCCGAAGGAGGCTCCGAGTCGATCCACGATGACGGCCAACCGTTCACGATCACGTTGCGTGCCCGCCGCGCGGGTCCCCTCGGTGAGCAAGGGTGCCAGGGCGAAGACCTGAGCCTCAAACGACTTGCGCCGAGAGACAAGAAGCCATGCCGAGGCGGCCGCCACGACGAGCGCCACGAGCGCGAGAAACCACTGGACGGCGGCGGAGGCGGTGAGGGCCACCACCACAACTACCGACGCGACGAGGCGGGCGCGTTCGCGACGAAAGAAAAACGATTTGACCGCGGCGGCGTGACCCTCGCGCTCAGCCGTGGAGGGGGCGTAGGGGTTCTGCCACGTCGGATCCAGCACGGGCGCGACGTAGGCCGGCCGTGAACGAGATGAGCGGTGCGACGAACGCGACCGGTTACGAGATTTTGAACGCGACGCCACGGCAGACAGGCTACCGGACGCCTTCAAACAGCTCACGGGCGCGTTCGTATAAGTACTCATACCGTGCGACGAGCGCGCCCATTGACCAACGTCGTGCGTGTTCTAGGGCAGCCACCCGACGGGGCTCACTGTCGTGTTCCACGGCTGAGACCAGTGCTCGCGCCAGGTCGATGGCGTCACCGGGATGAAAGAGCGTCGCGTGCCCGCCGGCGGCTTGACGGTAACCGTCGATATCGCTGGCGACAATAGGTACTTCACTGGCCATCGCCTCCAGGAGGACGAGGCCGAAACTCTCACCGTGCAGAGCCGGCGCGGCCACCACATCGGCTCGGCGCAACCATTCGCGCTTCGCCGCGTCACTCACCGCGCCGACAAAGGTCACCGAGGAATCCCCCGCGGTTCGTTGGCGCAAGCGTTCCCCTTCGGGTCCCTCGCCCACCACCACCAGGCGCCATGGCGTCGATGTCGACGCATTCAGATGGCGCACGGCGTCGATGACGGTGGTCGTTCCCTTTCGTTCTTCCAAGCGCCCCACGGTCACCACCAACGGCTGGGCGTCGCGCACGCGGGGCGCTTCCCTGAATCGCTCCACCTCAAAACCGTTGAAGAGAACTTCGGGTTCCACACCGGCGGCTTTACCCATTGTTCGTGCGGCGCTCTCGCTGACGGCGGTTGTCACATCCAAACCCCGGGCCAACACGTGAAGGAGTGGCCGGGTCAGACTCACCGCCGGGCCACCACCGCTTCGGTGGAACGTGCCCACCGACGCACAGTCATGGGCGAGAAGCGACGCCCACCCCACGAGAGGCGCCAAGGGTTCATGGAAATGGATGACATCGGGCGAAAAGGACGAGAGTGCGACCCGGGCACGACGGGCGGCCAACGGACTCAGGGTCAACGGCGCACGTGAGCCATTCGCGGGAAGCGACAAACGCGATCCGAAGCGCACGACCTTGGCTGGGGTGTCTAAGGGGCTCTGGTCAGTGTGATCGGGGGCAACGACCAACACGTTGTGGCCGCGGCGTGAGAGTTCGCGCGACTGGGACAAGACCTGCTCTTGCACGCCTCCGTGCACGGAGAATGCGTACGGGCTGACGAGGGCGATCCTCACGACGCCCCGTCGAACCGCGGCTGCAGCACATGCCACTGCTCCGGGGCGCGGCGAATCAACCACTCCAACTCGCGTGCCACATCCTGGGTGATTCTCACCACGTCCTCACGGAGTCGGCCCGCCGTTCGTTCTACGGCAATGGGCGGAGAAATAACCGCAAAGTGGTCGCGACCGGGCCCCGTGTAACAGCACCCAGCCACCAAGGTCGCTCCCGTGCGCAATGCCAGCGTCGCCGGACCCGCCGGTATCGACACACGCTCTCCGAAGAATTCGACCTCCACCCCGTTTCCTTCGATGTCGCGGTCGCAGAGCAGGCCGACCACTCCACCGGCTTTGAGGGTAGAGAGAAGTGTGGTTCCCGCCTTCTCGTCGAGTGGCTCGATGTTGATACCGATCGCCGCTCGCTTTTCGCGGAAGAAATCGAACAGGGCTCTCGGTTCGAGCGCCTCAGCGACTGCCGTCATGGGCAGACCAATAGAGGCGAGGAAGGAGCCGCCCCACTCCCAGCTGCCCACGTGGGGCAGGGCAACGATGACGCCGTGACCCTTGGCGGACGCCGCTTGCAAATGCTCGAGGCCTTCGGAAATAGCGAACCGCTGGGCGACGTGTTCTGGATCCAACGCCGGCAACTTGGCCCCTTCGGCCCAGTAGTGACCGTACGACGCAAAGGCGCGAGCCACGAAGTCGTCGACCAGGCCCTCGTCTCGAACGGCCCCGGGTCGATACAGCGCGTGTTGCACATTGACGCGGAGGTGTCGGGCCGACTCCCCCAGACGCGGTCCGAGTAGTCGGGCCACTCGACGGGCCAGGGAGACGTCGACTCGCTCGGGAAGTCGCTCCAGTAGTGAACTCGCCGCCTTGAACAAGGCGACGGTGGCCGAACTCACGGCTGACGGGTGGCCCGCGAACCGGGCGGAGCGGCCGCCACTCGCCACACGCGCACGAACCGGCCCGCGGCCGTAGCCAGTGTGGCGACGAAGAGAACCCACAGCACCGGAAGGAACAGCGCGTTGTTGAGCAAGGCCACACCAAGCAGAATCATCCGTTCGGCGCGCTCCATCATTCCGCCCTTGGCTGTCAAACCGAGGCTCTCCGCCTTCGACCGTTGGTACGAAATCAAGAAGGTGGTGGTGAGTA
>CAWUMA010000015.1:0-11716 GCA_963923835.1 uncultured bacterium | reverse complement strand
TGCCCACCACGGGAAAACTCACACCGTCGTCCGGCGAGAGCGTGATTGAACCCTCCTGAGGGCGGTACACCCCCGTCAGGCAGTTGAAGAGCGATGTCTTACCGGCACCATTGGGGCCGATAACCGCCAGGATTTCACCGCGTCGCTGATGGAGAGACACGCCCCGCAGGCTCGTGACACCGCCGAAGCGAAGCGTGATGTTGTCAACGTCGAAGATGTTGCTCACGACCCCACCGCCTGGCCTTCGTTCTCGTCCACCGTGTGAATCTTCCTTTGTGCGCTAATGAGGCCCTGGGGCCGGAAGATCATCATGATCACGAGAAGCGCACCGAGGTACAAGAAGAGGTCCTGCTGCTGGTAGCCGAAGTAACTGTGGAACGTCAGGTAGATGGGTAGCCACTGCAAGAAAGCGGCACCGAGCATCACCCCCGAGAGGGACCCCATTCCACCGAAGAGCACCAGGACGAGGACCGTGATCGACAACTGCAGAACGAAGGTCTGGGGAAACAGAACGCCGACCTTGGACGCGGTGAACACTCCCGCGACACCCGCCGTCGAGGCGCCGATCGCAAAAGCCATCACCTTGTACTTCAGCGTGCTGATTCCCAGCGACTCGGCCGCCACTTCATCTTCACGAATAGCCGCCCACGAGCGACCCACCCGCGAATGGTTCAGGGCATTGAAGAGAATCGCCGTAACGATGAGCACCGCGAGCATCATGTAGTAGTACGGCAAGGGCTGAGACTGCTGCCACGTGTAGTGAATACCGAAAAGCTGAAAAGTGAAGGTCGGGATGACGTGTGTCCCCTGCGAACCACCCGTAAAACGCGACACATTGTTTGCCAAGACGACAATGACCTCACCGAATCCCAGGGTCACGATGGCCAAATAGTCACCCTTGAGCCTCAGGGTGGGCAGGCCGAGAAGGACACCGGACAACATCGCGGCGATGATCGCCAAGGGGATGACCAGGAAGGGATTCAATACGAACGGTGGTTGCATCGGCAATGCGCCGGTGAAGTAGGCCGCGACGTACGCGCCCAGCGCGAAGAAGGCGACATACCCCAGGTCAAGAAGTCCCGCGAAGCCGACCACCACGTTGAGCCCGATGGCCAGAAGGCAGAACACGCCAATCTGCTGATACAGAGTGACCTGCCAGTAGGGGGCAACAAATTTCGGGGCGTCGATCGCGACGAAGAGGGCAAACGCGTACAGAATCGTCTGCGAGGCGGCCGACTTCCCCGCGATACGTGCCACGTTCAGGCCCGGGCGGCTGCGTCGAACGAGAATGGCGAGTCCGAGGCCGACGCCTCCCAGGGTCCAGGCGTACGTCGGCCAATGGGAAAAGAGCGAAGTGGATGCGGAGGTCGAAAACGACAGCGACGACCACGAGAGTGTCGGCGCAAGGAACGGATCGGCGGCCCACGCAAACGCGAATCCCGAGACTGCGCCGGTCAGTAGAACCAGCCAGTTCCGTGAGAACACGCGACGAACCGCGCCCTTGAAGGCGCCTTCAGCTGGGAGAGCCCAGGCAATCCACAGAAGAATGGCCACGAGGAGGTACGCGTAGGTGCGCGTGTAGCGGAACTGGTGCAGGTACACCGGAACCGAAAACTTGTTAATGGCGGGAGGGCCGGAGAACGTGGCTAACGTCAGCGCCCCCACGAGTACCGCAAGAAACACCGGCAATCGAATGAACCATCGGGCGTCACGCACGAGCTCGCCTATCCGCGAGCGAAGCGACACCCGCTGTGAAGTGGTCGAGCCCCACTCGCCCGCTCGGGTCTTGGCCCGGTAGGTGGAGGCGACGAACACCACCAATCCGATAGCCAGATTCACCCAGATGTGTCCGGTCAGTAGCGAACCTTTGATGCCCGCCATCGGCGTCGCATTCGATCCACTCGGACCGGTCATCAGAGCAAGCGTCAATCCGCCCGCGACGCAGGTGCCGAATCGACGCGCGTCCGAAGCGTTGAGAGAACGCAGCTTGGAACCGACCGACTGAGAGAAATTGCTCATTAGGCGCTCCTACCCAAACTCTCACCCAACAGACCGGTGGGCCTGAAGAGCAGAATCAGCACGAGAACCGAGAATCCGATGACTTCTTGATACCAGCCCTGCTGCAGCCAGTAGATCGGCACCGACATCACGATTCCGAGAACGACGCCACCCACCATGGCGCCGCGCACATTGCCGATACCCCCGAGTACTGCCGCGGTAAATGCAAGGAGTGCCGGTTTGAAACCCATGGTGTAGGAGACCCCCGACGGGATGGCAACCAAGACACCCGCGGCTCCACCCATGAAGCCGCCCAGGATGAACGTCGTGGCAATCGTGCGGTCCACATCCACGCCCATCAAACTCGCGGCTTCGGAATCCTGGGCCACCGCACGAACGGATCTGCCCAGTTTGGTCCGCGACACCATCCAGTCAAGGACGAGCAGCAAAATAACGGCCGCAATCAAAATCACGATGTCGTACGTTGAAATTGCCGCGCCCCACAGCGTGAAGGCCACGTGATTGTCGAATGGCTGTGGCAGGGCAACGGAATAGCGCCCAAATTCCTTTCCAGCCAAATTGGAGAGGAAGTATGAGGCGCCGATAGCCGAAATCAAGAACGAGAGTTTCGGCGCATTTCGGCGGCGTAGCGGGCGGTACGCGAAACGCTCCAGCAAGAGAGCGACCACGCCCCCCGCAATGCCGGCTACCAGGATTGACGTGAAAACGTAGAAAAGGGAACCCCAGAGGCCTGGCGTTTGATCGCCCATTGTGTAGTGGAGGTAGAAGTATCCCGCGAAACCACCACTCATCAGCACTTCAGAGTGAGCGAAGTTAATGAGGCGAAGAACGCCGTACACCAACGTGTACCCGAGCGCGACCAGTGAATAGATCAGGCCCGAGAAGATTCCAATTGCGATGAAGTTCGCCACAACTCTCCTGAAATCAGATTGCTCAAACCGTAGCAAAAGCAAAAGGGCCGGTCGCCCAAGGCGACCGGCCCTTTTGGGAAATTCTGACTATTCGAGACCCAACTGCTGAATCGAGTAGACGCCCTTCGAGTTCTTCACAACCTTGTTGACGTAGATGGCCGAGCCAGACACGTCGCCAGCGTTGTTGAACTTGACGGTCTTGGTCAGGCCCTTGAAGGTGATCGTCTTGAGCTGCTGCAGAACAGCGGCCGGAGTGATCGTGCCTGACACCTTCTTCATCGCCGCGATGATCGTGTTCGTCGCGTCGTAGGCCTCCGCCGAGTACGTACCAGCCGGGAAACCAGCCAGCGAGGCGAAGTTGCTGTTGAAGCGGTCACCCGCGGCGCCACCAACGGTCGAGCACGCGCAGGTCAGCAGAACGCCGAGACCGTTTGACTTCTTGGCCAAGCCCGCGATGTACTGCGGGTCGAGCGCGCCGTCACCACTCATGAGGCCACCCTTGTAGCCCGAGGTGCGCAGAGCGTCGGTCAGCTTCGCGAAGTCACAGTAGTAACCGCCGTAGAAGACCATCTGGGTGTTGGCCGGAAGGCTGATCGTCTGGTACTCGGAGTCGGTGCCGGTACCGGCGCTGCAACCCTGAGTGCCGGGCTCGGTCAGAGTCTTCACCGTGGCGCCGTCCTTACGGGCCTGCGCGGCGAAAGCCGAGGCCAGACCGGCACCGTAGGTCGACGCGTCGTCGATCACGGTCAGCTTCTTCAGCTTGAGCTTCTTCACGACGTAGTCGGCGTTAGCAGGACCCTGAACACCGTCGTTAGCCACCACACGGAAGAAGTTGTGGTACTGGGCGTTGTACGCCGGCTGACCATCCGAACCAATCGTGATGGACACACGGGTGGCCGAAGGGGAAACCATCGGGATGCTGTACGGACCGTAAATCGGAATCGAGGCGATCGTCGCTCCCGAGAAGGCCGGTCCAACAACTGCAACGAGCTGCGGGTCGGTCGCCAAAGCCTGGGCGGCAGTAGGAGCCAAAGTCGGGTCGCCCTGGTCGTCCGCCGAAGTGAACGCCAAGTTGAACGGACGGTTCGGGTTCGCGTTGAACTGGTTAATGGCCAACTGAACCGAGTACTTCATGTTCAGGCCGAGCTGCGCCGCACCACCGGTCAACGGACCCTGGTACGCAATCTTGTACGTGTTCAAATCCGCGCCAGCGCTCGAAGCGGAAACCGCCACGAACCCGGCAACGGACAGCGCACCCGACAAAACTGCCGCACTGACCTTTGAAAACTTCCCTCTCATGCTTCCCCTCTCAGGAATCTCCAGCACCCACGGCTGGAAACGAGATGATAACACCGCACAATCTCGGGATATACGTCACCATTCGGAGCCTCACGTACGAACAGATGTTTGACGACAGGCCTAAACCCTCATAGACTACGAACAGTTGTTCGAAAGAGGGGCCATGGCCGAAGTACTAACTCCCATCCGTCAAAAGATCCTTGATTTCATCGCTCAGAGCCTTCGGGAGCGGAACTTTCCCCCAACCATCAGGGAGATAGCCGAGCATGTCAACCTCAGTTCGCCCGCCACGGTCGCCAACCACATCAAGGTTCTCAAGGCAGCGGGCTACATCTCGGCAAATCCTCAGCAGTCTCGGACAGTTCGGATGGTCCAGAATCCGTCGACGCCCGCGTCAAGCGAGGTGCGTCACATCCCCTTCGTCGGTGACGTGGCCGCCGGAACCGGAGTTTTGGCGGCAGAAACGCAGCACGATCTCATGGCAATCCCCGAGCAATTCGCCGGCCGCGGAGACAGCATGATTCTCCAGGTCCGGGGCGAATCGATGGTGAACGCAGGCATCCTTCCTGGAGACTTTGTCGTGGTGAATCGCCAAGTCACTGCAAACGCCGGTGAAATCGTCGTGGCCGGTATCCCCGGCGACGAAGCCACGGTCAAGAGATTCTTCCCGCAGGGCTCGAGGGTCGTCTTGAAGCCGGAAAACGACTCCATGAGTCCCATGGAATTTGATGCTTCCGAGGTCGTCATTTACGGCCGTGTCATCTCGGTGCTGCGGAGTTATTAATCGACATGCGGGCCCTGCTTCTCAGCGCAGACTGGCTGCTGAGCGGCGTGGGCATTGTGGTGTTAACCAACGTCTACCCAGCGTTTCATCACGTCGGCGAGCCCGAGTGGCGGAAGTTTCATGAACTCCACACTCGACGAATCACCTGGGCGGTTGCCATCCCGTGGGCGGCTCAGGGCGCAATCAGCGCGTGGTGGATCCTCGACTCAGGTTACGACGTGACTTCGCTGGTGCACGGATTTCTGGCGGCCCTCGCCGTGGTGGTCACGGTCGTGGGTGCTGTTCCGCGACACGCCGCAATCGCCGGAAAGTATCAACGATCCGAAGTTCGACGACTTGAAACGTGGCACGCACTTAGAACGGCATTGTGGTTCGTCGCGGCGTGTGTCGCAACCTACGGAGCCTGAACGAGCCAGCTCGACAGCACTCCGGCAAAGACGTCAAGCTCGTCTTCGGTTACGAACTCATCGCTCCGATGAGCCAAGAGTGGATCGCCCGCACCGAAGTTCGTCGCCGGAATCCCCATCTCGGTGAATGTGGCCACGTCCGTCCATCCCACCTTGGCTCGCGGTGCGACGCCGGTTCGTCGCACGAGGTCGGCGAGCAGCGGATCGCCTAAGTGTGGTCGCGCGGGCGGGGCGAAGTCTTCAATCACCACTTCATCGCCTTCGCGCAGGCAGTCTCCGAGCGTGTGTCGAATCTGAGCAACCGCATCATCGCGCGACCGGTCCGGCGCCACCCGGTGATTAATGGTGACCGACGCCACATCGGGCACCACGTTCGGCGCGATACCGCCCGACACCGACACCGCCTGCATCTGCTCAACAAATACAACCCCGTCGATCTCAACCGATCGCGGTTCGTATGCGGCAATCCTGATGAGAGCCGCGCCGAGGCGATGCACCGCGTTGTCACCCGTGAAGGGACGAGCCGTGTGGGCACGCCGGCCGTGGAAGGTCACCGAAACTCTCAGCGTCCCTTGGCAACCGGCCTCCACGCACCCACCCGTGGGTTCGGCAACGACGGCCACATCGCCTCGAACCAAATCGGGTCGAAGTTGGGCCAGTTCAACGAGTCCCGATTCGGACCGGGCGATCTCCTCTCGGGCGTAGAAGACCCAGGACACATCTTGGTGGGTCGGTGGTGTCGCAGCCAACTCGAGCATCACCGAGAGTGACCCCTTCATATCGCAGGCCCCTACCCCAAAAAGGGTCTGCCCGTCGACGCGGGCTTGGGACGCGTCACCGGGAACGGTGTCGAGATGTCCGGCCACGAGCACCCGACGGGCGAACCCGGCGTTGGTCGTAGCGACAACGTTGTCGCCGATGCGCTCGACGCTCAGGTGCGCTATGCCGCGAAGCTTCCGCTCGACAAAACCTGCCAGTTCGCTCTCGTTACGGCTTACCGACGAAATGGCGACCAACTCGAGGGCGCGATCAAGTCGACTCACGTAGCCACACCATGGTCGCGCAAAATGGAGTTCAGCGCCGCCTTGTTGTGGCGTTCACCTTCTTCGAGGCGCCGGATAATCAGCACGCACGGGAGGCCGAACTCCCCACCAGGGAACTCACGTCGACGGGTCGCCGACACGGCGACGCAGTAGTCGGGCACGTGCCCACGCGACACTTCCTCACCGGTTTGGGCGTCGATAACAGGGATGGACGGGTTCAAAATTGTTCCGGCGCCCAACACCGATCCGCGACCGACCCGGGCCCCTTCCACAACCATGCACCGCGACCCAATGAAGGCGTCGTCCTCGATCACCACGGGTACCGCGTTCGGTGGTTCCAGCACCCCGCCAATACCCACTCCCCCGGCCAAGTGCACGTTGGAGCCGATCTGGGCGCAACTGCCCACCGTGGCCCAGGTGTCGACCATGGTGTTCGGGCCCACCCAGGCCCCAATATTCACGTAGCTGGGCATCATGATGACACCCGGACTGAGAAAACTCCCACGGCGGGCTGATGCCCCCGGCACCACGCGCACACCACGTCGTTCGTAGTCGGTCTTCAACTCCAGTTTGTCGAGGAATTCAAATGGCCCCGCTTCGGATTTCTCGAGGCCCCGCAAGCGAAACAGCAGAAGAATGGCCTGCTTGACCCACTCATGAACAATGACGTCGCCGCCGTCGCCTATTTCGGCCACACGAATTTGCCCGTCATCCAACTTGGCAATCACGAGTTCAACGTCACGACGGGCCTCGATATTCGCAGGGGTCATCGACGCGATATCGGCAAACCACTTCCCAATTCGTTCTTCGAGTTCGGCCACGCAGTCAGCGTACTAAGGCACTCAGGCCGAATCGCGCAGCCGCTGCGCCGCTTTCTCCAACAACGGCGTCGGTTGCACGACGGCAATGCGCACGAATGACGAGCCGGCCTCGCCGTACAGTTCGCCGGGGCTCGTCACCAGCCCTGAACGCGCGGCGATGTCGTTGGCCAGCGACCAGCCGTCGTCACCCTCGCGACGCACCCAGAGATAGAACCCGCCGTCGGGCATCGAGGCGTCGATGCCGCACTCACGCAGAGCCCCCGCCAGTAGTTCCAATCGTTCGCGGTAGCGGGACCGTTGCGCTTCCACGTGCACGTCATCGTCGTACGCCGCGGCCACGGCGCTCTGCACCGGGGCCGGAACCATGAATCCGGCGTGCTGACGCACCGCGCGCAGGTACTCCACCACTTCGGCGTCACCGGCGTAGAAGCCGGCCCGAACACCGGCGAGGTTCGAGCGCTTCGAGATGGAGTGAACGGCGAGAACCCCGTCGAACCCGTTCTCCAGGATTGATCGGGGGCGGTCCGCCCACGTGAACTCGGCGTAACACTCGTCCGAGGCGACGAGAACATTATGACGACGACCCCACTCGGCGTGAGTGGCGAGATCGTCGAGTGCTCCGGTCGGGTTCGACGGAGAGTTGGACCACAGAACGAGCGCCCGCCGGGCATCGGCGGGGTCGATGGAAGCAAGGTCGAGACGGCCATCGCGCACCGCAACCGGCACGGCGCGTACTCCCGCCAGGGTGGCACCCATGGCGTAAGTCGGATAGCTGATGGCTGGATACAAAACAGTGTCGCGTTCTGGCGAACGCAACTTGAGATACTGGGCCAACGAGCCCACGAACTCTTTGGTGCCGATGCAGGCCGCGAGTTGGGAGGCCGGTATCTCCACCCCGAACCGGCGTGACATCCACCCCGACGCCGCGTCACGGTATCTCTCAGTTCCGGCGCTCGGCGGATAGCCCCGAGCCCCGGCTCCACGGCCGAGTTCCTCGATGACGAAAGCCGGTGGGTCGTCCACTGGGGTACCGATCGAGCAATCGATAGCCCCGCCGTCGTGTCGTGCGGCCACCGCGGTGATTCCGGCGAGCCGTTCGTAGGGGTACGGGGGTGGGGTGAAACTCACTCGGGGCTCCGCCACTGGGCGAACCTCGCCGTACCGACGTCGTCGAGCATGACTCGAAGGATAACGGCATCGTCATCGATCTCCGTGCCGATTACGTCGCCTTCGCGGTGCGCCGCGGCGACGAGATCACCGCGGTCGAGAGGCAGACGCAGGGTCACCACGTGGTCGGCCGCTCGGAGGCGATCGCCCACCGTAGCGAGAACCTCGTCGAGGTTCTCACGGGTCACGGCCGACACCCACACGGAACCTTCATGTCGACGGGCCAACTCCCGCGAGCGCGAACCGGGCACATCGGCTTTGTTGAACACCAGCAACTGGGGAACGTGCTGGGCATCGATTGCGGTCAGCACTTCGTTGACGGCGGCAATCTGCTCGTCGACGTGGGGACTCGAGCCATCCACCACGTGAACAAGAAGGTCGGCCAATCGAACCGACTTGAGGGTGCTCATGAAGGCCTCGACCAGTTCGTGAGGCAGATTGGAGATGAAACCAACGGTGTCCGTGAAGAGGACCGTCTCGCCGCCGGGAAGTTGCCGCTGTCGGGTGCGGGGGTCCAATGTGGCGAAGAGGCGATTTTCGGCCACCACATCGGCGTCAGTCAGTGCGTTGAGCATCGATGACTTACCCGCGTTCGTGTACCCGACGAGGGTGACCTCACGATGACGGCCACGGTCGCGGCCCTGGCGCTGAATCGAGCGCGTTCGGTCGATGGTTTTGAGTTCCCGACGAATGTGGTGGATGCGACCCACGAGACGGCGCCGGTCGACTTCGAGCTGTGTCTCACCGGGACCGCGGGTGCCGATACCACCGGCCTGTTGGCTGAGCGAACCGCTCGCCCGCCGGAGGCGGGGCAGACGGTATTCGAGGAGTGCCAACTCGACCTGGGCTTTACCTTCGGGGGTTCGCGCATTCTGGGCGAAGATGTCAAGGATCACCGCCGTGCGGTCGATGGCCGTTCGGCCCAGAATCTTTTCCAAGTTGAACTGCTGCGCCGGCGACAACGAATGTTCGAACACGACGGTGTCGGCGTCGACCGCGAGGCAGATCTCTTTGAGTTCCTTCACCTTCCCGGAGCCGAGGAACGTCGCGGGGTCGGGAGCGTCGCGACGCTGAGTGACGCGGGCGCGCACGTCGGCTCCGGCCGTCTCCACCAGCAGGGCCAGCTCGTCGAGTTGGCGGTCAAGGTCTTCGGCATCAACTCCGGGGAAAAGCACACCCACCAAGACGATTTTTTCGCGAAACTCACGCGTAATCAGCGTGCCGGGGAGGTTGGTCACTCCTCCGCCCACTCCACGTCGGCGACAAACTGGACCGGCCCCTCGAGAGTGGCGTCGTCACCCGAGAGACGCACCGTCAGCGTTCCGCCGGGATTCTCCACCGTCACATCATCACCCACGAGGCCGGCCGACCGTGCGGCGAATGCCGACGCGCACGAACCGGTTCCGCACGCCAACGTCCAACCCACACCACGTTCGATCACTCTCAGCACGAGACGGTTCGGTCCTTCGGGGCGAATGAACTCCACATTGGCGCCACCCACGGCGTGTGACCACTCTGCGGCGAGCCGCTCGCGAGTCGTATCGTCCCACTCAGTTTTGTCGAGCACCACCACGTGGGGATTACCCACCGAGACCACCTGCAGGGCCCCGGGAATCGGCCCGAGAGCCGAAATCCGACCCATCGCCACTGAACCTCGGCCGGCATTCCCCACCATCGCGAGAGTGACCGTCCGAAGACCAGCTGCGGTAGTGATCTCAATTTCGTCCCACTTCGCCGCGGTCGCCCGACGCACCCCGGCCGCGAGGCACCGAATGCCGTTTCCCGACATCTCCGCCAGACTTCCGTCGGCGTTGAACAGGGTCATCGTCACCGGCCCGGCCACGTCGGCCACCAGGAGGCCGTCAGCCCCGACGCCCGTACGCCGGTCGCACACCGCTTGGGCCCGCTCGGGCGTCCACCACAACGCCGGCCCGTGATCCATCACGTCAACGAGAAAGTCGTTTCCCGCCCCGTGCCACTTCTGGAGATGCCGCGTCACGCTGTCAGTCTCGCACGCGGCCCTCGGCACCCGAGAGCACGGCGAGGGCTCGTTCCCGGGCGGCCTCCACGGACTCGAACCACTCGACCCTCGGATCACGCTCGAACCACGACCGTTGGCGGCGCGCCAACTGGCGACTGTGAACGATGGCTTCCTGGACACAGGTCTCGAGATCCGCGCCATGCTCCACGTGAGTGAGAAGTTCTTTGTACCCCACGGCCTGACGGGCCGTGCGCGACAGGCCGCCCGGAATCTGGGCCAATCGGGTCACCTCGTCGAGCAGACCGTCGTCCATCCACGCCCGGAAACGTTCCTCGATCCGGCGGTCCAGCTCGGCCTTGTCGACACGAAGAGCAATTTGAACCACGCGCACCGGTGGGTAGTGGCCGAGTCCCTCTCCGAAAGAAGAAAAAAGTTGACCAGAGCCACGAATAACTTCCAGAGCCCGGACTACGCGCCGGGCGTTGGTGGGCTCCATCCGCGCCGCGGCAACGGGATCGCGTTCGACGAGTTCGGCGTACAGGGCGCGAAGGTCGGACTCGGCATCGCGCTCCAATGCGGCACGAATCTCGGGGTACTGACCGGGGATGGTGAGTCGATCCAGCACGGCGCGGCCGTAGAGACCAGTGCCTCCTACGTAGACCACGTCAGCCCCGCGAGCCCACACCTCGGACTCGGCGACACGCGCCGCTCGTTGAAATTCGGCCACCGTGAAGTCCTCGTTCGGCGCCACGAGGTCGAGCAGGTGGTGGGAAATCGCGGCGCGTTCTGCGACCGACGCCTTCGCCGTGGCGATGTCCATCCCCCGATAGACCGTCATCGCGTCGACGCAGAGAATCTCGGCCGCTGGGCGAGACGACGCCACCTCGAAGGCCAGAGCGGACTTACCCGACGCCGTGGGGCCCACGATGGCCACGGCCGCCTCGCCGGGTGCGGTCACGAGACGGTGAGGGGAATCCGGGTGCGATGACGCGGGGCCCGCACCACCCCGGCAAAGTTGCCGAGCAAGTGGTACGGCGCGCCGTGGTGAATGTCGACCCACACCAGCGTGCCCGGACGCTGGGCCTCGGCGACGAGCGGGAAGTGAACGAGCTTGCCCTGGCGGGTTCGTCCCGATAGGACGTCCTCGTTACGCCTCGACGGCCCCTCGACGAGCACCTCTTCACGCACGCCTTCACGTGACTCGTGGTGACGTAAGGCTGACCGGTCCGTCACCTCCTTCAGACGAAGGAAGCGCTCCTTGATGACCTCGTCATCGACGAAGTC
>CAWUMA010000014.1:0-12581 GCA_963923835.1 uncultured bacterium | reverse complement strand
GAACGGCACCCGCGAGGGGCTGGAACGGAGTGACGATGCGTGTTCTTCTCGTGGGGGCCGGCCGTGCCGGGACCTCACTTCTGGGCGCCCTAAGCGGGGTGGGTCATGACGTGACCCTGCGACACCACGATGACCTGCTCGATGCCACGGGTTTCGACCTCGTCGTGTTGTGCGTGCCCGACGACGCCATCGCTTCGGTGGCCGCGACGATCCCCGCGGGTGATTTTGTGTTGGCCCACGTGGCGGGTTCCCGTGATACGCGGGTGCTGGCTCCCCACGTGCGCACCGCGACGATGCACCCTTTGTGCGTGCTCGGTGACGCCATGGCCGGCGCGACCCGCTTGGTCGGGGCGACCTGGGCCGTGAGTGGCGACGTGCTCGTGCGCGACATCGTGACCTCACTAAGTGGCCGCACCGTGTCGGTGTCCGACGCCGACCGTGCCCGGTACCACGCGACGGCCACGGTGGCCGCCAATCATTTGACGGCGTTGTTCGCCCACGTCGGTGAATTGGCCGCGGCGGCGGGCTTGTCGCACGAGGACTTCGTCGGCTTGGCCCGCCAGGCTCTCGACGACGTGGCGGCCAAGGGCCCGGCCGCGGCTCTCACCGGACCGGCGGCGCGGGGTGACCTCGCGACCATCGACGCCCATCTCGCGGCGATCCCCGAATCCGAGCGGGCTCTGTATGTTGCCTTGTCGCAACGGGCCTTCGAATTGGCCGAGAGTCGGGCTCGCAGCGCCCGATGAGAGTGGTGACCCGGCTCGCCGATTGGCGGGCCGCCACGGAACGTGCCCGCGCTGACGGGAAAGTTGTCGGTCTCGTACCCACCATGGGTGCCCTGCACGAGGGGCACGCCACGTTGATGCGCACGGCGCGCTCGGAGTGCGATTTCGTCGTGGCGACCATCTTCGTCAACCCGAGGCAGTTCAACGACGCGGGGGACCTCGCCGCGTATCCGTCCACGCCGGCCGCTGACGAGCGAATCTGCGAAGAGGCGGGAGTGGACCTCCTGGTGCGCCCGGAACTAGGTGAGATGTGGCCCTCTTACCCCGAGCCGACGGCCACCACGGTGTCGGTGCGTGGCGTCGGGGACAACTACGAGGGGGCTGGCCGGCCCGGCCACTTCGACGGCGTGGCCAGTGTCGTCACGAAATTGTTCGCTCTGAACGGACCAGGCCGGGCCTACTTCGGTGAAAAGGATTTCCAGCAGGTGGCGGTCGTGCGCACGCTGGCGGCCGACCTTGGTTTTGACGTGGACGTGGTGGCGGTGCCGTTAGTGCGCGACCAAGATGGACTGGCTCTGTCGAGTCGAAACGTGCGTCTCAGCGCGTCAGGCCGCGGACGGGCCCTGGCGATGAGCCGGCTTCTTCGCGTTGTTCATGAGGGACGCTGGACGTTGGCCGAAGTGGCCGAAGTCGTGGCTCGTGAACTCGAAGGACTTGAGGTCCTTTACGCCGATGTGATCGACCCGGCCACGGTGCGAGCCGCCGGACCGGACTTCCATGGCGAGGCCCGGTTGCTGTTGTGCGTGGTGGTCGACGGTGTGCGATTGATCGATAACGGTCCCGTGATGATGAGGAGATCCTGATGTTGTTGGCGATGGACGTGGGTAACACCGAAACGGTGATCGGTCTGTTCGGCGAGAGTGAAGTGGGGCCTGAGGCGGCGGGACTCGGTCGCGCCAGCGGCGAGCGGGGTCTGGCCTATCACTGGCGGATGTCGACCATCGCCTCTCGCACTCCCGACGAGCACGCCGTCACCCTCACGCAGCTGCTCGACCTCGAGGGCCTCGACCTGCACTCGATTGTCTCGGCCATCGCCATTTCGTCGTCGGCCCCCATGGTGACGACACAACTTCGTCGCATGGCCCAGCGTTGGTTTTCCGACTTGCCGCTGACCGTGCTCGGGCCCGGAGTCAAGTCCGGCATGCCCATCCTGTACGACAACCCCAAGGAGGTCGGGGCCGACCGCATCGCCGACGCGGTGGGCGCCTTCGATCTTTACCCCGGTGCCCTCATCGTGGTGGACATGGGAACGGCGACCGTGTTCGATGTGGTGAGCGACAAGGGCGAGTACCTGGGTGGCGCGATCGCTCCCGGGGTGGCGATTTCGTTGGAGGCGCTGTACTCCCACGCCAGTGCACTGCGTTCGGTCGAACTCGTCGAGCCGCGCTCAGTGGTGGGCCGCTCCACGGTGGAGTCAATCCAGTCCGGTGTCCTCTACGGCTTCGCCGCCCAGGTGGACGGCATGGTGGCGCGAATCCAGGCCGACTTCGGGCCCTCCACAGTGATCGCCACCGGAGGATTGGCGTCGCTCATCGCCCCTCACTCGAGCACCATTCAGTTCGTCGAGCCGTGGCTCACGCTGCACGGACTGAGGGTTATTCACGAAAGACAGACAACGTAAACCTCAACTACTTCGTGTATTCTCCTGTTTAGAATCTGATTCTAAAATGTGAATCTAGTTTGACACGAGGAGATTCTGGAGATGCCCCTTCGTCGTTCACTGAAAACGTTGATTTTGGCGTGGACTTTAATGGGAGGGGTCGCCACTTTTGGCCCAATGATTCCAGCGTCAGCTGCACCGGTTCCCGGAAATGGCACAGCGGTTTCGTACTCTCTTGGAATCCAGAGTGGCCTGGTATCTAGCAATCCCGTTTCAGCAAATATCGGCGGCGACGGAACGGTTCTATTTTTCACCCCGAGCAGAACATTCGGATTAGACCACCCCAACAATGCTCTGGAGTGCATCGACAAACTAACGGGTGGAAATTGTGGCTCTCAGTTCCCGCTGAGCGTTGAATCAGCGATTCCAGGAAACGCTGGATCTGGCGCGAGCCTCATCCTCCCCCAAGTCATGAACTCGGATTTCTCGAAGTTCTACGCGTTTGCGGGAAATGCAAATGGGCTCTGGGCGATTTGTTTTGACATTTCGCAATTGGCATGGTGCGGATCCAAGAAATTGCTAGCGAGTGGCAACAATATCTATCCCGTCATCGCACTCGGTGACGGTCGTTTGTTCGGGGTCTATGGCGGTGGCGCAAGTGCGACGTCGGCGGGGAATCTGACCGTTCTTTGTGCGCAAGTGCCGGCGATGTCTGATTGTTCAACGAACCTTGATGCCAATTCGATCCTGCCAGTTCCGGGCGACGCTCCAGCGGGGTCCACCAACGCCTATTTCGGATTGGGGGCAAGCCATCTTCAGGGTTCGCAGTTCACGGTCTCGTCGTATCTCGGATACGAAGTGGGGTCTGTGTTCACGAATAAGTCCAATGCCGTTTGCGTTGACCTCGTCACAAAGAAGACGTGTGGTCCGGTGAAGACGAGCCAGAGATCGGGGGGCGCCTCTACTCCTCCGCCATCGGGCCCACAGAAATCGACGGTGTACGACTCACAGGGTCGTGTTTCGGCCCGGTGCGGGAAAGGCTCGGGAGCATGGATCTGCGCAAGCGCTCTCGATGGCAGTGAGGTGAGCGCTCCCGCAGGGTGGACGGACACGTTCTTTTACAAGGGTGACATCGTGCCCTTAGTTGTTGGGCAAAGGGTGTTTGCGATTGAGAACGTGAGCCCGACCGAAGCAAACATTCGCTGTATCAATTTCGTCACCAATCAGGCGTGTAGCAACTTTCCAATCCAGGTGCATGACACAAGTTTTCTCTATGCCAATTCACTTATTTCTGACCCCACCAGTCCGAGTTGCCTCTGGATCAGGGCCGATGAGGGTACCGGCCCGGGCGGCACGGGCCAAGTCCAGAACTTCGACGCCTTCACTGGACGGCCGTGTGGGGGCACCGGAGCGCCGAGTGCGCGAATTCTGATGAATCAGTTCGTGGAGAATTCGTCGGTTTGCGCACCGAGCAAATTGGGAACATTACACGTGGATTCGTCGGCCCCCTATACCGACTCGAGCGTGACGTTCCTCGACGGCGATGGGAATGTCATCAATTCGGTCCCCGTCCAACATTTTGACAACGGTGGCAACATCGATCTGTCGGGACTGGGTCTTCCACTGTCGACACCACTGCCGCAGATGGAAGTGACGCTGAACACTGGAAGTAACTCGACGTTCACCTTGACAATGAATTGGGACGGTTCGTACGACCCGAGCTGCACGGTGGACGGTCAAACGGCGACGTCGCTCGTGTCGGTGACCAACCCGACCATCACCACGGTGAACGCCAATCAGGGTTTGGTGGCGGGCGGTGAATCGATCACGATCAACGGCACGGGATTCCAGAATGGCGCCACGGTGACAATCGGTGGCAAAGACTGCACCAATGTTGTCGTTGTCTCGGCGACCATGATTACTTGCGCGACACCGGCCGGTGCGGAAGGGGCCACCACGCTGCGAGTGACCAATCCCGATGTGGGCACGGCCGAAGCGACCTTCACCTACGTCGACAACACGCCGTCTCCAACGGTGACGGCAATCAGCCCCAACTCGGATGACGAAATCGGGGGGACGACGGTGACCATTTCCGGTACGAACTTCCAAGCGGGAGCGACTGTCACCATTGGTGGTCAGACTTGCGCCAACGTGGTCGTGGTTTCGTCGACCCAGATCACCTGCACCGACCCCAACCTGTCAACGGGGCGTTACACGGTCGAAGTGGTGAACCCCGACAACCGTGCGGGCTCGCTTGTTGATGGCATGGCGTATCACGCCCCTGGCGCCGGTCCGGCTCCGAAGTTCACGAGCGTAAGTCCCAACTGGGACCGCACCGATGGCGGAACGACCATCACGATTACGGGCACCCACTTTGTCGATGGAGCGACGGTGACGATCGGGGGTGTGGCCTGCACGAACGTGGTGGTTGTTTCTTCCACTCAAGCCACCTGCACCGATCCGGCTATGCAGCCCGGCAGTTACACCCTGCGAGTGACGAACCCCGACGGCCAGTGGGACCAGGGCGTCAACGCCTTCACCTACGCTCTGCCCACCATCACCAAGATCGTCGCCAAGAGTGGGCCGAAGGAGGGTGGCAACAAGGTCACCATCACCGGCACGGGCTTCCAAGAGGGCGACTACATCTTGATCGGTGGATTGACCTGCACTAACAACGTCATCGTTTCCTCAACGAAAATTACGTGCAGCATTCCGGCGATGGCCGATGGTCAGACTCCGGGTCCGGTCGACGTAACCCTGAATGACCCTGCCCTGGACTTCAATCTCCTACCCACGTTGCGTAGTGGCTACACGTACCTCGACACCTCGAAGGCTGGAGGTCCGGTCGAGACACTCGACGTGGCCGTTACCGGCAATGGGACCGTGGGTGCCGCCATTGCTCAGGGCACGCTCTCCTCGGGTGGTAACGCGTTCTACCCGCGTGGCACGAAGGAAACCCTGGTGGCTCGTCCGGCTCGGGGCATGCGCGCCGTATGGGGCGGGGCGTGCGCGGGCAATCAGACGAATCGCTGCACCGTTTCCATGACCCGGGCCCGCACCGTGAAGGTTGTCTTTGCCCATGACGTCCGCCTGCCGGTGTTCTTCTTCGAAACCGACAAGTGGAAGGTCACGACCACGGCCGCCCAGCGCGCCGCGATTGTGCATGATCTGACGACGCTCGCGGCCGACGGGGTGACGCACTTCTACCTTCACGGTTACGCCGACATCACCTCGACAATGGGCCACAACGCCTTCCTGGGCGCCCAGCGCGCACACGCCGTGGCCAACTACTTGAACGCCTTGGCTCATCGGAACGGCATCACCGGCCTCACCTTCGGTCGTGTGCCGGTGGGCCAGACCACTGAATTCGGTGGTTGGTACTTTCTGAACCGCCGCACCGCGGTTAGCTACTAGAGACAGAACCCCCGGCTCGGCGGGGCCGGGGGTTCGTTCTCGCGCGTCGCACGCGTGGGTGTTGCGTAGCATGGGCACACGATGAGTGAGGCCCCGTACCGTTTCGCGCACACGCACTACGCGGCCCAAATCCACGACGCGTGGGGCACTCTCGCCGACGGCGGGGAATCGGGCGCCACCGTGTCGGTGGCTGGGCGCATCATGCTCTCGCGCGTCCAGGGCAAGTTGGCCTTCGCCACCATGGTTGATTCATCCGGGTCGATTCAGTTGTTCGCCCTCAGCGCCGTGACCGAGAATTTCGAGGGGTTCACGGGCCTCCACCTGGGCGACTGGGTCGGCGTGACCGGAGAAGTGGTGCGCACGAAGCGCGGGGAACTCTCGGTCAAGGTCGCCTCGTGGGTGCGCCTGGCTGAAGCCCTCCATAACTTCGGTGACAAATGGGCCGGCATCGCCGACGTCGACATGCGGTACCGGCACCGCGAAGCCGATCTCTGGGCCAACGACGAGACCCGCGTGTCCCTGCAGCGCCGCAGTGCCGTGCTGCGCGCGGTGCGCCAGCGGTGCTGGGAACAGGACTTCACCGAGGTTGAAACCCCGATGCTGAACGCCATCCCGACGGGCGCGGCCGCGCGTCCATTTGTGACACACCACAACGCCCTCGATTCGCAGTTCTACCTGCGCATCGCCCCCGAGCTCTGGCTAAAGCGACTCGTGGTCGGTGGATTTGAACGGGTCTTCGAACTCGGCCGCGTGTTTCGCAATGAGGGCGTGAGCCCGCGGCACAACCCGGAGTTCACGATGCTCGAGCTTTACGCGGCGTACTGGAACTACGAGGACATGATGACCTTCACCGAGAACCTCGTGGCTGACGTGGCCCGCGACGTGCTCGGCACCACGGATCTGACCTACCAGGGCAAGCCACTCTCGCTGGCGGCCCCCTGGCCCCGGCGCACGATGGCCGAACTGGCCAGCGAAGGCTGTGGGGAGGAAGTGTCGGTGCGCACGCCCCGTGAACACCTGGCCTCACTCCTGCGTGCGCGTGGGGTGGAGGTGCACGTCTCGTGGGGCGCCGGCCGGTGCTTGAGCGAACTCTTCGAGGCGACGTGCGAGGACAATCTCTGGTCACCGATATTTGTTACCGACTTTCCCGTTGAGGTCTCGCCACTCGCGCGTCGTCACCCCGACGACAACCAACTCACGGAGCGCTTCGAGGCCTACTGCGTGGGTCGCGAACTGGCGAACGGGTTCTCCGAATTGATCGACCCTGTGGACCAGCGGTCACGGTTCGAGGATCAGGCGCGACTCGCCGCCGCCGGCGATGACGAGGCGATGCGTATTGACGAGGACTACATCCGGGCACTCGAGTGGGGTTTGCCCCCGACGGCCGGACTCGGAATCGGTATGGACCGTTTGGCGATGCTGATCGCCGACGAGGCGAACATCAAGGAGATTATCGCCTTTCCGACGCTGAAACCGCTGCGCGACTAACTCAGCGCTGGGGAACCGGCAGGTCCTCGAGAAGGCCCGCCAGTAGCGACGCGAGAGCGGTGCGAAGCGCCGGGTCGACAATCGCGAGAGCCTCGTCGGCTTCCTGGAAGAAGGACTGCGCGGCGAGAAGGGTCTTGTCCACACCATCGGTCGAGACCACGAGGGCGCGTGCTTCTTCGCGCTCATCGTCGTTCAAGGGACGGCCGAGCAATTCGCGCAGGCGCGGTCCCGCGACGGGGTCGTGGAGTGCGTAGAGCGCGGGAAGGTTGTAGACACCTTCGGCGAGGTCCTGACCGGCCGGCTTGCCGAGCTGACCGTCGACGGCCGTCATGTCGAGCACGTCGTCACGAAGTTGGTACACCATGCCGAAGCAGCGGCCGTAGGTGGTGAGAGCGTCACGTACTTCGGGGGAGTGACCGGCGGTCATCGCCCCCACGCGGCAACTCGAGGCCATGAGCGACGCCGTCTTACCCTCGATGGCCGCGTAGTAGTCGGCTTCCGTGCGCGCGATGTCGAAGGTGGTGCGCACTTCGGCGACCTGTCCGCGCGTGAGGGCGGCGAGGGTGTGCGCGAGCAGGCTCGCCACTTCGGTGCCGAGGTCGGCGGCGATCGCCGCCGAGCGGGCCATGAGGTAGTCGCCGGCCACGATGGCGACGAGGTTGCCGTAGCGGGCGTTCACCGAATCAACATTTCGTCGCACGTCGGCTTCGTCCATCACGTCATCGTGATAGAGCGAGGCGAGGTGCATGAGCTCCAGGGCCACGCCACCGAGAAGGTCTTCTTGCGTGGCCGGACGGGTGCCACCGGTGGCGGCGGCCACGGCCAGCAGGGGCCTCAGGCGCTTGCCACCGGCGTAGATGAGGTGGGTCGTGACCGAGTCCAAATACTCATCACCGAAGACGACCGATTCGGCGAGCAACGTTTCGAGACGACCGAGATCTTCCACCACGAGGGGAAGGCCGAGACGCTCGTGCGGATTCACACAATCAGCCTAGAGGTCATGGTGTGTCTGGCATCGGGCCGAAGATTTGGCGTCAGAGCACCCCGGTACAATGAGGTCAGCGACAAAAGGAGTCGACGTTGTTTGAGCGCTTTACCGACCGGGCCCGACGGGTGTTGGTGCTGGCCCAAGAAGAGGCCCGTGACCTCAACCACTCGTTCATCGGTACCGAGCACATCCTGCTCGGGCTGATCAAGGAGGGCGAGGGCGTGGCGGCCAAGGCGCTGGACGCCCTGGGGGTCACCTACGACGTCGTGCGCGAAAAGATCGAAGAGTCCATCGGGGCCAACCCGAACCCCTCGCCCGGCTCGCCCCCGTTCACCCCGCGGGCCAAGAAGGTGTTGGAGCTCTCCCTCCGCGAGGCTCTGCAGTTGGGTCACTCGTACATCGGCACCGAGCACATGCTCCTGGGCCTGGTGCGCGAGGGTGACGGCGTCGCCGCCAATGTTCTGAGCGAACTCGGTGCCGACATGGCCCGCGTCCGCTCGCAGGTCGTTCAGATGATGTCGGGTGGCCAGGGCAAGGAGTCGGCCTCGGGTCAGGGTTCGTCGTCGAAGTCCAGCGGTGGCGAGTCCGGTGGCGAAGGTTCAGCCGTTCTCGATCAGTTCGGACGCAACCTGACGCAGTACGCCCGTGAGGGCAAGCTCGACCCGTTGGTTGGCCGCGAAAAAGAAGTCGAGCGGGTGATGCAGGTTCTGAGCCGTCGCACCAAGAACAACCCCGTGTTGATCGGTGAGCCTGGCGTCGGTAAGACCGCCATCGTCGAAGGCTTGGCGCAGAAAATCGTCGCCAACCAGGTTCCCGTGACCCTGGCCGACAAGCAGCTCTACACACTCGACCTCGGCGCCCTCGTGGCGGGTTCGCGCTACCGCGGTGACTTCGAGGAGCGTCTGAAGAAGGTGCTGAAGGAGATTCGCACCCGTGGCGACATCATCCTCTTCATCGACGAGATTCACACGTTGGTCGGCGCCGGTGCCGCCGAAGGCGCCATCGACGCGGCCTCCATCTTGAAGCCGATGCTGGCCCGCGGCGAACTGCAGACCGTGGGTGCGACGACCATCGACGAGTACCGCAAGTACATCGAAAAGGACGCTGCCCTCGAGCGCCGCTTCCAGCCCGTCAAGGTGGATCAGCCCAGCGTGGCGATGACCATCGAGATTCTGAAGGGTCTTCGCGAGGTCTACGAAGAGTTCCACGCCGTCAAGATCACCGACCAGGCGTTGATCGCGGCCGCCAACATGGCCGACCGTTACATCGCCGACCGCTTCTTGCCGGACAAGGCCATCGACCTCATTGACGAGGCCGGTAGTCGCTTGCGCATCCGCCGCATGGACGCACCGCCCGCCGCGAAGAAGATCGACGAGGACATCGCGCGTATCCGCGCCGACAAGGAGTCGGCGATGGAGAAGGGCGCCCTCGAGCAGGCCAAGGCCCTGGAGGAGCAAGAGCGCGAGCTCATGACCCAAAAGGACGAGTTGGACGCCGAAGTGCGCGCCGCCGGTGGCACGACCTTTGATCTGGTTGACGAAGAGACGATTGCCGAAGTGCTGGCCAACTGGACGGGCATCCCCGTCTACCGCCTCACTGAGGAAGAGACCACCAAGTTGCTGCGCATGGAGGACGAACTCCACAAGCGCATCATCGGTCAGAACGAAGCGGTCATCTCGCTGAGCCGCGCCATTCGCCGGACCCGCGCGGGCCTGAAGGACCCCAAGCGTCCCGGTGGATCGTTCATCTTCCTCGGGCCGACCGGCGTCGGTAAGACCGAGCTCGCCAAAACCTTGGCCGAGTTCCTATTCGACGACGAGGACGCGCTCATCCAGTTGGACATGTCGGAGTACATGGAGAAGCACTCGGTCAGCCGTCTCGTGGGTTCGCCCCCGGGATACGTCGGGTACGACGAGGGCGGCCAGCTCACCGAAGCGGTGCGTCGCAAGCCCTTCAGTGTCGTACTCTTCGACGAAGTCGAGAAGGCTCACCCCGACGTCTTCAACACCCTGTTGCAGATTCTCGAAGACGGCCGCTTGACCGACTCTCAGGGTCGTCAGATCGACTTCAAGAACACGATTCTCATCATGACCTCGAACCTCGGCACGGCCGACCTGCGTAAGGCCTCCATCGGCTTCACCAAGGCCACCGACCTGGCCAGCCACGAGCGCATGAAGGAGAAGGTCCACCAGGCGCTGAAAGCCCACTTCCGCCCCGAGTTCTTGAACCGTATCGACGACACGATCGTGTTCCACGAGCTCACCAAGGAAGAGGTCATCCAGATCGCCGACCTGTTCATCGGTCGTCTGCGTGAGCAGCTGAAGGTGCAGGGTCTGGGCCTCGAGCTGTCGGCCGGAGCCCAGAGCTTCCTCGCCGACAAGGGGTACGACCCCGAGTTGGGTGCGCGTCCCCTGCGTCGCGCCATCCAGCAGTATGTCGAGGACGTGCTGTCGGAGAAGATCCTGTTCAAGGAGTTCCACGCCGGTCAGACCATCGTCGTCGACGCGGTCACCGACGCCGACGGAACGCGCCTGACCTTCGAGGGCATCGACGGCCTGCCGCCGACGGTGGACCTCGAGGGTGTCGCACCCTCAAACTAGGTTTCGCTGTTCGGGCCGGCCTCCGGGTCGGCCCGAAATAGCCAAATTTCTGGTAAAATGGGAAATCCCCTTTTGGCCGGGTCCTCAGGAGTTTCATGACCGAAGCGCGTAAGTACAAGAAGGGCGACCGTCTCGTCTACCCCCACCACGGTGCCTGCACCGTGGAGAAGATCGAGAAGATGACAGCTTTTGAGGTCCGTCAGGACTACCTCAAGCTCAAGGTCGCCTACTCAGACCTCATCTTGATGGTGCCGGTCGCCAACGCCGAGACGGTGGGTCTGCGCGACGTCATCAACGACGAAGAGGTCGAGGAAGTCTTCGCCGTTCTGCGCAAGAAAGAAGCCCGCATGCCGACCAACTGGTCGCGTCGCTTCAAGAACCACTCGGAGAAGCTCCGCTCGGGCGACATCTACCAGGTGGCCGAAGTCGTGCGTAACCTCTCGATTCGTGACAAGGACAAGGGCCTGTCGGCGGGTGAGAAGCGCATGCTGACGCGCGCGCGCCAGATTCTGGTGTCCGAGCTGACCTTCGCGTTGAACGTCAACACCGAAGAGGCCGAAGCCAAGCTCGCCTCGGTCCTGCCGTAGCGATGGCCGTCGCGGCCATCGTGGTGGCCGCGGGCCGCGGAACTCGATTCGGCGGACCCAAGCAATTCGCTCCCTTCGGGGAAGGAACCGTCGCGGCCGCGAGTGTGGCTCTGTGTCGCACCGTGGCGGATTTCGTGGTGCTGGTGGTGCCGTCGGACTATCAGGGAAGCGGCGAGGGCGCCGACCTCGTGGTCACCGGTGGCGACTCGCGCTCGGAGTCGGTGCGTGCCGGCCTAACCCGGTGCGGTGATGCCGACGTCATCGTGGTGCACGACGCGGCCCGTCCCTATGCGACACCCGATCTCTTTCAGCGGGTCCTGGCCGGACTCGACAGCGGTTGTGACGGCGTCATCCCCGGCGTGGCCGTGACCGACACCATCAAGCAGGTTGCGCAGAACAATGGCCGGGTTGACGTGGTCGGCACTCTCCCGCGTGAAACGCTGGTGGCGGTGCAAACGCCCCAAGCATTCACACGTCGCGCTCTCGTGGCCGCCCACTCCGGAGGCGACGACGCCTCCGACGACGCCGCTCTGGTGGAAGCATCGGGTGGCACGGTCGTCGTCGTGCCGGGCGAACTCGAGAATCTCAAAATCACTGTGGCCTCGGACTTGAGGGTGTGACGTGCGTATCGGACAGGGATTCGACATTCACCGCTTCAGTGATGACATCAGTCGTCCGCTGTGGCTCGGACTCGTGGAGATTCCGGGACCGGGCTTGGTGGGGCACTCTGATGCCGATGTGGCGACGCACGCTCTGTGTGACGCCCTACTCGGCGCGGCCGGCCTCGGTGATCTGGGCCGACACTTTCCGGATACGGACCCGGCTTTCGCGGGTGCGAGTTCCCGTTCTCTTCTCGAGCACGTGGTGGCGTTGGTGTCGCACGCCGGTTACGACGTGGCCAACGCCGATGTCACGATCATTGCCGAGCGCCCTCGTCTGAGCGCACTGATGACCCAGATGAGCGAGCAACTCTCCGCCGTCGTGGGCGCACCGGTGTCGGTGAAGGCCACGACGGCCGAAGGTCTCGGTGCCCTCGGCGCGGCGGAGGGCATTGCCGCTTTGGCGGTGGCATTGATTGAGGAGACCCGATGAGTCCACGTCCCGCCCCACGTAAAGGCC
>CAWUMA010000013.1:0-13336 GCA_963923835.1 uncultured bacterium | reverse complement strand
AACCCCGACCCCAACGGCAGCGGCTGCACCTTCGCGGGCTGGAGCCTCAACTCGAATGGTTCGGGAACCCTGTACGCAACCGGCCAGTTGATTCCGGCCGTCAGCGGCAATTCCGACCTCTACGCCGTGTGGGTGAACTGCAAGGTGAATCAAGTCCGCTACCACGACCCGATCGGCAAGAACGACCCGTCGGATCCAAACAAGTACGCCAACGGTGACACTCCACCAGTGGCGGGGCCGAACCCCGACCCCAATGGCAGTGGCTGCACCTTTGCGGGTTGGAGTTTCTCCCCGTCGGGTTCGGCGCCGCTGTACAACCTTCCCGGCTCGCTTCCGGCGCTGACGGGAAGCGTCGATGTGTACGCAGCATGGATCAACTGCAAGGTGTACACGGTGACCTACCACGACCCGATCGGCAAGAACGACCCCTCGGATCCGAACAAGTACGCGACGGGCGACACGCCCACGGTGGCCGGACCCAACCCCGACCCGAACAACAGTGGCTGCACCTTCTCGGGTTGGAGTCTGAACGCCAACGGATCGGGAACTCTGTACGCCGCGAGCCAGACCATTCCCGCGCTGAGCGCCAACGCCGACCTGTACGCCGTCTGGACCAACTGCAAGCGCTACACCGTGACCTACCACGACCCTGTGGGTAAGAACATTCCCTCAGACCCGAACAAGTACGCGACCGGTGACACGCCCACCGTGGCCGGACCGAACCCCGACCCGAACAACAGTGGTTGCACGTTCTCAGGCTGGAGCTTGAATGCGAACGGCACCGGGACGTTGTACACCTCGAGTCAGAACATCCCAGGAGTCTCGGGTAATACCGACCTGTACGCAGTGTGGGTGAATTGCAAGCGTTTCACCGTGACGTACCACGACCCCATCGGTACGAGCGATCCCTCCGATCCCAACAAGTACCAGACCGGTGACACGCCCACCGTGGCTGGACCGAACCCCGACCCGAATAGCAGTTTCTGCACCTTCTCGGGTTGGAGCTTGAACTCAAACGGAACGGGAACTTTGTACGGTGCGAGCCAGACCATTCCTGCTATCACCGGTAACACCGACTTGTACGCGGTATGGGTGAACTGCAAGACGAACACGATCACCTACCGCGACACAATCGGGAAGAACGATCCCACGGACCCGAACAAGTATGTGAACGGCGACACCCCGCCCATTTCGGGTCCGAACCCCGACCCCAACGGAAGCGGCTGCACGTTCCTGGGCTGGAGTCTGAACTCTGACGGATCGGGCACTCTCTACGCCACGGGTCAGAACATCCCCGCCCTGACGGGGAACATCTCCCTCTACGCCGCGTGGTCGTGCCCCAATCTCAAGGTCACCTATCACGACAACGTGGGCAAGAACGATCCGGTGGATGACTCGAAGTACCAGCGTGGAGATGCCCCCACTGTTCAGGGCCCCAACCCCGACCCCAACGGCAGTGGCTGCACCTTCGTTGGCTGGTCCATCAACTCGAATGGAACTGGCACCGTCTTCACTGCGGGTGAGTCGATTCCGGCCATTTTCCAGAACGCGAACTTGTACGCCGTGTGGTCGAACTGCAAGATCTATTCGGTCACCTACGTGGATCCGAAGAATCCGAACAACCCGCCGGTCGACCCCAAGAAGTACGCGGCCGGTGATCGTCCAGTGATGTTGAATGCCAACGCCACCGATGCGCACTGCACGTTGTCAGGATGGAGCCTGAACAGTGACGGATCCGGCACCACGTACTCTTTGGCGCAGGCCATCCCCGCAATCAGCGGCAACACCACCGTGTACGCGGTGTGGGATTGCCTCTATCACGTCAGCTACAACGCCAACGGCGGCTCGGGGCTGGTGCCTGCTGACGCGACGGGTTACGCCCCGAATGACACGGTGAACGTGGCCTTTTCTCCGCTGCCCACCCGGAAGGGCTACGTCTTCCTCGGGTGGGATGAGCAGTCGACCTCGACGACGCCGAACTACGCCCTCGGGAGCACGGGAACGTTCGCGATGCCGGCCAAGGACACTGTTCTCTACGCCGTGTGGCTGGCCGCCTTCCGCGTGACCTATCACCCCAACGGTGGAACGAACGTGGCCGATCCGAACATCTACAACAACGGGGCACAGCCCGTGGTTCAACCGGCTCCCGATCTCCACAACTGCACGTTCCTCGGCTGGAGTGTGAATGCTGACCTGTCGGGCACGCTGTACCAGTCGACGGACCTTCTGCCGGGCCTGACTGGCAGCGTCGATTTGTACGCCGACTGGTCCTGCCAGCGACCGCTCACCGTCATTCAGCAGGGCACTGGCTCGGTGTCGACAAGTGACGGAAACATTGGAACCAATGGAACCGATCAGCAAAGCCAAACCTACGAGGTGGGAGCCAAGACGACCATCACCGCCAAGCCCGGCCCCGGTATGCGCGCCGTGTGGGGCGGTGCATGCAAGAGCCCGGTGAACAACTCGTGCACCGTCACGATGAGCGAAGCTCGACTCGTCACGGTGAAGTTCATTCCGGATGTGAAGTTGCCCATCTTCTTCTTCGACACTGACAAGTGGAAGGTCAAGTTGACCGATGCGGCGTACAACAAGTTGGTCCAAGACTTGCAGTTGCTCTCGCAGGCCGGAATCACCACGCTGTACGCCGACGGGTACGCCGACGTGCGATCGACGGTGCAACACAACATCTTCTTGAGCAAGCACCGTGCGGCCAGTGCGGCGGCTTATATCCAGAAGGTACTGAAGAAGTATGGTTTGCCCGCCATGACTATCGTGCAGCGCTTCCACGGTCAGACGAAGCGTTTCGCGACGGCGTACACGCCGAACCGCACGACGCACATCAGCTACTAGGTCTCGGCGCCGGTGGGTTGTGCCCACCGGCGCCGATTGACAATCATCCGCCGTGAGGACTGCGGCGTTGGTGTAACTTTCTCGCGGGCGCACCTCGCGCCGGGGGAGAGAGTCATGTTCCGTCGAATCCGTCTTCTGGGAGCCCTCGTGCCATTGTTTGGCGCGGTGGCTTTTCCTATTTCCGCATCGTCAGCCACCAAGGGTGTGCCGATACCAGTGGCTGACTCGTCTTTGAAGGCGTCGTTCGCCACCCTGGGTGGCGTGGCGCCGCTCTCGACAGACCGCACCGTGGCACACTTCGCAAGTTCGAACGTGGACCCCACCAACAACGTGCGTTACCGCTACAACATGGTGGGAGCCGATCCATGGAATTGCTCGGGAGCTGCGTGCAGCACGACTGTCCAGGTCGACATCGTCCCCGTAACCGTGAACTACTACGGCTGGAGTTTCTCGGCCGATCAGGCGACGGTGGCCGCGACTCTCGCGTCACCCCAATTCGCCACCAACGACTACGCGAGCACGCCGTACGCCACGGTTCCCGGTAACGGTACGACCACCTTCGATGTCCGTGGGTCGGGCGGCAAGTTGTCAGACGGCGACGCGGGCGTGAGCCTGCAGTTGCAGGACGCCACGATGCGCGCCCAGTTCAATCTCACCGGAGCCAACTCTCCGTACCACCTCATCCTTCAGCCGAACGTTCTTCCGGGCGTCACGATCAATGTTCCCCAGAACCAGGGAACGTTGTTGCAGAGCGGTCGGGGAGTGGTGTTCGCCGACGTCGACAACGGCTGGTGGTCGTCGCAGATCAACAATCTGGAGGCCCAGGCCAACGAGACCCACCTCGTGCTCTTCCTGACCCGCGACGTTTTCACGTACGAAGCCAATAACCCCTACAACTGCTGCATCCTCGGTTTCCATGGTGCTAAGGCTCGTTCGAGCAACGGCAACGGTAGCCAGAAGGTCCAAACCTTCGCCTGGGCGTCGTACATTTCCCCCGGTCTGTACTCGCGTGCCAACGGCGGTTCGGAGTGGGCCTTGCAGGACATTCACGCACTCAGTCATGAGATTGCGGAGTGGGCGGACGACCCCTTCGTGAACAACACGGTTCAACCGTGGTTGACCCCCACGGCTCCGCAGTACGGCTGCTCGTTGGCCCTCGAAACCGGTGACCCCGTGGTGGGAATCGGATTTGCCATGGGAACGAACTCGTACCTTCAGGGAGCCAATCCGAATGGTTCGCAGAGCGCCGACGGTTACTACCACCCCGAAGACGAGGCACTGGCTCCGTGGTTCCTGCGCCAATCACCGAGTTGGGCCGAGCCCACGCAGTCGGCCTCGAGTTACTCGGGCCGGTTCACGTTGATGGGCGATTTGAACCCGTATCCGGGCTTCCGGGCTCCCGCGACCGGCTGCTAGTTCGTGTCCGGCCACCGGTGGGTGATTCGCACCCATCGGTGGCACGGAGGCAGTGGGCCGCCCGGGTCTCGATCCCGGCACCTTGAGATTAAAAGTCTCCTGCTCTTCCCGATGAGCTAGCGGCCCACCGGACATCGTACCGGCGAGCGGTCAGAAGCTGGAAATCTCAGCGTTGCGTGAAGACGCCCGACGCACGCCGTGTGACGGCGCCACCCTTGGCGCGGGCGATGACGGTGTACCGACACGTTCCGCGGTTGAAAGTGAAGACCTTCGCGTTGGTGGCCACACAGACCGACTTCGACGTGGCGGCGACTTGCACGCGCAGCGAGCCACCAACGGGCTTCACGACGCGAAGTGAAGTGGCCAGCGCAGCAATTGTGCGGGTATTCAGGACTTTTCCGCGCGCGGAGAACTTGTACGACGGCTTTGAAAAAGTGACGGTAGGAACACTGATTGTCACACCCGCATCGCTCGAACTGAGCGTGTAGATGAGTCCTTCTGCCGTCGTATCGGTCGCGCTGGATTGTGAGACGAGTGCTGAAGTGGTGCCGTTCTCGGTGCGCGACAATTGGGCGCTCAGCGCGAAGGCGCCCGGAGTCAAGCCGAAGCATTCGGCCACTGCTTCGGCCGGAATGAAGGCCTGGAGTGTGGTGGTGTTCGGTGTGGTGCCGTCAGACATGAAGTGGGGACCACCTTCGTTGATCTGCAGACCGGTGAAACTCTTGTCGCCGTTCGGGTTGGTGGGGCACGAGGCGGCCATCGTGAAGTAGTACGCGCCCGACGAGAGGGTCAACCCCGGAAGGTCACTAAAGCCGGCCCCACCGTTGGTCATGGGGTTCGGGTCGCTCGTGCGGTATCGAACGGAGCCGGACCAGTTCACGAGGTGGTCATGAGAGGCCTGCGAGATGGTGGAGGCGCAGACCTCGGGCGTGTGGGGACACTGCCAAATGTCGGAGAATCCGAGAGTCGCGGCCGTCACGGTGACGGTGTTGGTCGCGGGGTCGATGACGAGGCCCTGCGGTCCGGCGGGGGCCAGGGCTGACAACTGAGCGACCAGGGGGACGGTCCCGGGGTTGGCGGTGAACGTCAGCGCGAACGAGTGTCCGGCCAGCGACGAGTCGAGGTCGGAGAAGCCCGAACCATCGGCCACCGTCGCCATCACCGAGAAGTAGTACGCGTGGTTGGTCGTGTCATTGCACAGCGTCAGTCCGTAGAAGTTGCCGCTGCCATCGGCGTACACGTTGGGATTCGTCTGGGGAGTGAGCGATACGCCGTCAAGGGTCAGGCTGACCGCGGACGAGATCATTTGTGTGTTGGACATGCAGCCGCCTACCGGGTCGGCCCCCGCTGGGGAGGTAACGGCGGCCACGGGTAGCCAGACGCTGGCGGCCGCCACTATCAGGGCGGACAGAATCTTCCGGAATGAACGACTCACGAGGTCTCCTTTCTCGGGGATGGTCGAAATTTAGCCCCGGCTTCCGATGAGGGGCCTGATAACGAGGGGCTAGCCTGACCCTCGTGGTTAACGACAATGACGCGGTCGCCCAGCTCGAGGCAACACTCAACTCGGTGGACGAAGCTCTCGATCGGTTGCGTGACGGCACGTACCGGGCCTGCGCGACGTGTGGTTCGGCCATCGACGAGTCGCTCCTCGTAAACGACCCCCTGCGCACGCAGTGCGCGAACCACCTCACCTCGCGCTGAGGTCACACCCCCCGGGTAAATCGGGGAATGTGTAGGGAGGTTGTATGGCAAAGTCCCCGTGGTGGAAGTCCTGGACACAGGTCAGTTCACGTGAATGGCTCACCACGGACGGTCGCTGGCGCGTCGTGAAAGACCCCGGACTCGGCATGCCCACCTACACCGTGTATCAACACGCACCGTGCAGCCGGTGCCCGTGGCACATGTACGGAATCGTCTTCTCGCTGTCCGAGGCCGTGGCGACGACAATCCGCGCCCAACTCCTCGAAGTCGCCCTCGAGAACTACGACGGCCGAGCTGTGACTACTTCTTCGTCGCCCAGAAGATCTCGGCGATGGCGTCGATTTCGCTGAGCAGACGGTCGGCGATCGTCACGTCGTTGCTCTTCTTCGCGTCGCCCGCGGTCTTGGTCGCCATCCAGAACAGGTCGTGCAGGTTCGGGTACTGCTTCAGGTGGTCGACCTTGAAGTAGTCGGTCCACAGGACCCACAGGTGGTGCTTGACCAGCTCGCAGCGCTCCTCCTTGATGACGAGGGCACGGGTCTTGAAGTCGGGGTCACTTGACGCGTTGTACTTCTCCATGCAGGCCTTGACCGACTGGGCCTCGAGACGGGCCTGGGCCGGGTCGTAGACGCCACAGGGAAGGTCGCAGTGGGCCGACACGGTCGCGGGCGTGGTCAGCCGGTCGAGCAGAGCGGCGAAGCGGTTCGAAATCATGGGATGCCTTTCTTCGGACATACCGCCGACGTCGGCGGCTCTACGCAGGTTAGTCATCACCGCCGGTAGCGTGTTCGGCGTGCGAGTGCTCGACTTCATTGTCCGGCGCGTCACCGTGGAGGGCTCGTCCATGGTGCCGACTTTCGTCCCGGGTGAGCGTCTCACCGCGTGGCGCCGCTGGCGTCGGGTGCGCCCCGGCGACGTCGTTGTCGTGCGTGATCCTCGAAATCCCTCGCGCTGGTTGCTGAAGCGCTGCGTGCGCCGTGTCGGTTCCAAACTCGACCTGCGGGGTGACAACCCGGTGGCCTCCACCGACTCCCGGGACTTCGGATTCGTGCGCTCGCGCGACGTCTTGTATTTGGTCCCGCACTCGTCGGCGCGCTGATTACCAGACCCCCCACGGCCCGGAGCTAATCCCGACCAAGTAGGTAAGATTTCACGGTGGCTTCTCTCGCGCTGCTCTCCTACCACACTTCGCCGCTGGCTCAGCCCGGCACGGGTGACGGCGGGGGGATGAACGTCTACGTGCGCGAACTGGCGACCGCATTGGCCCGCGCCGGTCACGAGGTTGACGTCTTCACCCGTCGCGAGGACACCATCTCGCCCGAGACCGTCGTCGTCGAGCCCGGTTTCCGGGTCCGCGTGGTCACGGCCGGCCCGGTGCGCGAACTCGAACGCGACGAACTCCCGGTTCACGTCGACGCCTTCGCCGACGGCGTGGCCGCCGTGTGGCGTCACGAAGGGCCCCCGACCGCCATTCACGCGAACTACTGGTTGAGCGGCGTGGCGGGTCACCGCCTGAAGCACGAGTGGTCGCTACCGATGCTCGTGACCTTCCACACACTCGAGCGCGTCAAGGCCGAGACTTTTGCCGCCGAGTCGCTGGCCCGCGCCGAGGCCGAGCAGGCAATTTTCGATTGCGCCGACGCGGTGCTCGCCAGTTGCGACGTGGAAGCCGCGCAGTGCCGCGCTCTCTACGGTGCCGATGAACACCGCCTGCACATCGTGCCGCTCGGTGTTGAGCACGCTCTCTTCTCGCCGGGATTTCGCCCCCAGGCTCGACGCGCCCTCGGCCTCGATCCATCGCGGTCGTTGCTGTTGTTCGCGGGCCGACTCCAACAGCTCAAGGGCGTCGACCTGGCGCTCGAAACCCTCGTGGCGTTGCGGGCCCGTGGACGTGATGCCCAACTCGCCATCGTGGGTGGACCGTCCGGCCCCGAAGGCCGCGCGACCGTGGCCCGTCTCCACGCCCGGGTGGACGAGTGCGGCTTGATCGACCGCGTTCTCTTCGTCGCCCCGCAGAGCCACACGCTCTTGTCGACGTGGTTCCGGGCGGCCGACGTCACCCTGGTGCCGTCGTTCGCGGAGAGTTTCGGACTCGTGGCCCTCGAGTCGTCGGCGTGCGGCACGCCGGTGGTCGCGAGTGACGTGGGTGGTTTGACAACGCTGATCGAAGACGGCGTGACTGGTTTTCTGGTGGCCTCACGTGAGCCGGAGAAGTGGGCCGACGCCACCGAGCGGGCCCTCGACCCCGACCGCTCCACGAGCCTGTCCAACGAGGCCGTGCTGAAGGCCCGCGGGTACACCTGGCGGGCCGCCGCGCGCACGGTCGCCGACCTCGTCGAGCGCCTGGACGTCACCGGCCTCGTCCACTGTTAGTGACCCGCGCCCCCGTCGCCGACGCCAACGCTCCGCGCACGCTGGACGCGACCCTGCGGGCCTGGGCCGCCCAGTGGGAGGGCTCGGCTCTACTCGGCGACGTCGAACACCATGAGATTCCCGACGACCGGGGTCACTATCACTGGCTGGTTCGGCTGCGCGCCGGCTCGAAGGACGTGCTCACCGTGTGGTTCGCCCTGCGTCAGCGCACGGTCCACGTCGAGGCGGAGGTCGTGCCCGCACCCGAGGCCAACGCCGAGGCCTTCTTCCGCTATTTATTGGTGAAGAATGCGTCCCTGCGCGAGGTGCATCTGGCCCTCGGCCCCGAGGACGGGGTCTATTTGATGACCCACCTGCCGGTCGGCGAAGTCACCGTGGAACAACTCGATGAGACGGTGGGGGCCCTGGTCCACTACGCCGACGACATCTTCCCGACCGCCGTGTCGCTCGGCCATCCCTCGTGGCGGCTCCGGCCCCACCGGGGGTAGTCGCCGGTGCCGGTAGCGTTATCTCGTGGCATTTGACCTGATCATCCTCGGCGGCGGCCAGATGGGCTCGGCCGTGGTCGGCGGGTTGTTGGCCGCCGACTTCTGCGCACCGTCGGCGCTCGCCATCGTCGAATCGTCGAGCGAACAACGCGAGAAGTTGTCGGCGCGCTTCCCGGGCGTGAGCATCGTGGCCGCGCTCGAGCTTGACGCCGTGGGACCCCAGACCGGTGTCGTCTTGTGCGTGAAGCCCGACCAGGCTGAAGCCGCGGCGCGTCAAGTCGCCGTGGCGGGGGCGACGCGACTGCTGTCGGTCGTCACGGGTCTGTCCACCGCTCGTTTGGAAGCCGTCTTTCCCACCCCGGTGGCGGTGGTGCGCTCGATGCCCAACACGCCGGTGCTGGTCCGCCGCGGCGTCAGCGCATTGGCCGGCGGGGCCCATTGCACGAAGGCCGACCTCGACTGGGCCGAGGGAATCCTCGGCGCCGTGGGAACGGTCGTGCGAGTGGCCGAACGTCACCTCGACGCCGTCGCGGGCCTGTCGGGGGCGATGCCGGCCTACCTCTACATGGTCGTCGAGTCACTCATCGAGGCCGGCGTCCACCAGGGACTCACGCGACCGGTGGCCCGCCAACTGGTGATCGACACTTTCGCCGGCTCGGGCGCGCTGCTCGTGGAAACCGGTGACGAGCCCGAGGCGTTGCGTCACGCGGTGACCTCACCCGGCGGCGTCACCGCGGCGGGTCTGCGCATGCTCGAAAGTCGCGCGCTGCGCGCCGCCTTCCTCGAAGCCGTGTCGGCCGCCGCCGAGCGCAGTCGGCAGTTGGGTCGCTGATCACCATGGCCGTCAACCGCATCCGTCCAAAGAAGTTGAGCGAGCCGACCGTCAGTCGGTTGCCGATCTACTTGCGTATCGCCGAACAGGCCGCTCGCTCGGGAGAGAACCGCCTCGACTCCAAGCGCATCGCCGAATTGGCGGGTCACTCCGCCACAACCGTGCGTCGTGACCTATCGGGCATCGGCACGCTGGGCAAGCGTGGCTCGGGATACGACCCGACGCGTCTGGCGTCGGCGATCTCGAAGGAACTCGGCCTGGACCAGAAGTACAACGCGATCGTCGTGGGAATCGGCAACCTGGGCCGCGCCCTCGTGAACTCGCAGAACTTCATCACGGGTGGTGGCACCCTGGTCGGCGTCTACGACGTCGACCCCGCGGTCATCGGCACGACGGTCGGCGGTTTCGTGGTCCAGGACTTCAACGGGCCGCTCGCCCAGGCCTCGACGGCCATTATCTGCGTGCCACCAGAATCGAGCCAGGCGGTCGCCGATCGCCTGATGGCCCACGGCGTCACCGCTTTGTTGAACTTCGCCCCCCAGGTGCTGACGAGGAGCCCCGAGGTCTCGGTCCACTACGTCGACTTCTCCATTGAGCTCCAAGTTCTGCGGTACCGCCAGAACCACCGACTCAACTTCAGTGGCGTTGTCCACCCCGTGGGGGCGACCTCACCGAACACGCCCAGCGGAACGGCGACGGACTCGTAATGACGCTGATCGCGGTCGGCATCGACCACCAGCACGCTCCCCTCGATCTGCTCGAGCGCGCCACGGTCCCCGAGCACGAGTGGAGCAAGGCGCTGCGCACGCTCGCTGGTTACTCGAACGTCCACGAGGCCGTCTTCGTGTCGACGTGTCTGCGCACCGAGGTTTTCGCCTCGGTGGACCGCTTTCACGGTGCCGTGGACGAGGTCACCGACTTGCTCGTCGAGATCACGGGCATCACCCGCGACGAGTTCACCGACAGATTGACGGTCAACTTCGACCGTAACGCCGTCAACCATCTCTTCGAAGTGGCCGCGGGTCTGCGCTCGGTGGTGCCCGGCGAATATGAAGTGCTCGGGCAGTTACGTCGGTCCTTCGAACTCGCCCAGGAGGAACACACGGTCGGCCCGGAGCTGACCCTGCTGTTCCAACGGGCCCTCGCCACGGGTCGCAAGGTCCGCCACGACACGGCGCTCTCGAGGGGTTCGGTGAGTTTCGCCCGCACCGCCGTCGAGGTCGCTCTCGCCGAACCCGGCGACGCCTGGGAGGGTGCGACGGCGATCGTGGTCGGCGCAGGCCAGCTCGGTGGAGGAGCCGTTCGTGCTCTGCTCGACGTGGCGCCATCACTGTCGGACATCGTGCTGGTGAATCGCACGGTGGAGCGGGCTCACGAATTGGTGGCCACCATCGGTGACCCGCGGGTCCGGGTGGCTCCGCTCGCCGATCTGGTGATGGAGACGTCGCGCGCCCGCTTGGTTCTCATGGCCGTCGAGACCACCGAGCCGTTGTTGCGCGCCCCCGACCTCGCCGGCCGGGCCGAGCCGCTCGTGGTGGTCGATTTGTCCATGCCGCGCGCCGTCGCTGCCGACGTGGCCACCTTGGACGCGGTGCGGGTGAACGACATGGAACACCTGCGCGAGCGGGTGAACACCGCGTTGGAAGGACGGCGTGAAGCCGTCGCTGAGGCGCTGGCCCTCGTGAATGCCGACGTCACGCACTATCTTTCCGAGCAACGGGCCCGGGGGGCCGCGGCCATCGTGCGCTCCCTCCGTGACCATTTTGAAGAGATCGCCGACGGCGAACTCGAACGTCGGTCCCACGAACTTGACGGCCTCACCCCCGAGCAGCGCAGCCTCGTCCAGTCGCTCGTGCGGTCGGCCGTTGCGAAGATCGCCCACCGGCCCACCGTCGCATTGAAGGACGCGGCCGGAACCGACCGCGGGTCGCGTTTGGCCGACGCGGTACGCCAACTCTTCGAGTTATGACCCTGCGTCTGGCGACGCGCCGCTCGCCGCTGGCCCTGCGCCAAGCCGAGCGGGTTCGAGACGCTCTGGTCTCGCGCGGCGTGAATTGTGAGCTCGTTGAGGTCACGTCGTCGGGTGACCGCGATCAATCGACGCCACTCGCGCAACTCGGAGGACAGGGCGTCTTCGCCGTCGAAGTGCAGCGCGCCGTCCTGGAGGGCCGCGCCGACGCCGCGGTGCACAGTGCGAAGGATCTGCCGAGCACCACTCCCGAGGGGCTCGCCATTGTGTGCGTGCCCGAGCGACGTGACCCCGCTGACGTTCTGGTGGGCCGGGCTCTCGCGGGACTGGGCCCGGGGGCGACGGTGGCCACGGGGTCACCCCGACGCCGCGCCCTGTTGCTCTCGCGCCGACCTGACCTGCGGGTCGTGGAGCTACGCGGGAATATGGCGACCCGACTCTCCGCGGTCGGTCGTGACGGCGTGGACGCGGTCGTGACGGCCGTGGCGGCTCTCGAGCGGCTCGACCAGTCCGAGTTGATTTCCGAACGACTCGATCCCTCGTGGTTCACCCCCCAGGTGGGCCAGGGGGCGCTGTGTGTGGAGGCCCGCGCCGATGACCGTGACAGCCTCGAACTCTTGGCTCCGCTGAGCGACCCCGCGGCCTGGCAGACCCTGCACGCGGAGCGGGTCTTCTTGCGCTCGCTCGGCGCCGGATGCGCGGTACCCGCCGGCGCCCACGCCGTGCTCGTCGACGGGGTCCTCACTCTCCGTGCCGTCCTGCTCGCGCCCGATGGCGAACGGGTGGCGCGCGCGCAGGTCTCAGGTCGCGATGCCGTCGAGGTGGGCGAGCAGGCGGCGCGTGAACTCATGGCGCGACCCGACGTGCGTGAATTCTGGAGTGAGCGTTCGTGACGCTCGCGGTTCTCACCCGCGAATCGGGGTGGAACACCGGACTGCACCGACTCGTGCCCGCGGGTGTGGACGTGGTTGAGGTCCCGGTCACCGACACCCTCTACGTCTCCGACGTTGACGTCCGTCTCTCGGTCGAACGACTCGGCGATCCGGCGCGGTACCGATGGCTGGTCGTGACCAGCGCCCGGGCCCAACGGGCCGTGGCCGCGGTGGGGAACCTTTTGTCACCGGCGGTGCGTACCGCCGCCGTGGGTGAGGCCACCGCCACCGCCCTGCGCGACATCGGCCGTGACCCCGACGTGGTGGGTGAGGCGGGGGCCGAGAAGCTCGCCTCGGCCATCGACGCCGGCCCGGCCCTGTTTCTCGGGGCGGCCCAACCCCGTTTCGAGCTGGCCGACGAACTCGGCCGTCGAGCTATTGCCCTCGACGCGGTCGCCGTATACCAGACGAGGGACCGCGCACTCAGTGTTGATGAACGGGCGGTGCTCGGTCGCGCGGACGTCGTGTTCGTCGCGGCCCCCTCGGCGTGGCGCGTGCTGCGCGAGTGCGTGAAGCCGTCGGCGCTGCTCGTGGTGCCCGGTGAGACGACGGCGCACGAGGTCGGTCGCGATCGCACGGTGGTGGTCGGGTACGACGACACGACGGCGTCACGTATCGCCCGTGTCCTCTCCGGGGAGAGCATCTCCTAGCCCACCTAGACTGGGGGCCATGTTCCCGGTCGAGCGGCCCCGTCGTTTACGCCGCACGCCGGCTCTTCGGCGTCTTGTGGCCGAAACCACGTTGACCCCGGACCGTTTCGTGGCGCCTCTCT
>CAWUMA010000012.1:0-13670 GCA_963923835.1 uncultured bacterium | reverse complement strand
CGTCGTTTCGGCGGCTGCGGCAACGGGGAGCACCAGGTTTATTGAAATGGACGAGCTGCGCCACAAAGAGTCGGACAGATTCGCCGGCGCGGTCGAGTTGGCCCGATTGCTCGGCTGCGCCGTGACGGTCGATGGTGACTCGTTCGTTGTTGAGGGCCTGGGTTCGGCGAGTCGATTCAAGCCTTTCCGGATCAACGCAAGACTCGATCACCGCTTCGTCATGTCCTCAGCAATCGCGGGCTCTGCGGGTTCGGGTGCAACAATCGAGGGTTCCGATACGGTGGCCAGCAGTTACCCGAGTTTCTTCAGTGATCTGGAAAGATGCGCGGGCTTATGAAGGTAATCGCTATCGATGGTCCAGCTGGATCGGGGAAATCAACGCTTGCTCGAGCCCTTGCGACCGCTCTCGGCTGGTCTTTTCTGGATACGGGCGCGATGTACCGGGCCATCACCAGCGAAGTTCTGAAACGGGGCATTGACCCGCTCCGCGAGGAAGAAGTGGGCCGGATTGCCAGTGAGTGTGACATCAAGACAGTCCCGTACGTTTCGATTAACGGAAGGAACGTAAACGACGACATCCGGTCGGACGTTGTGAACAGGTGGGTCTCCACCGTCGCGAGCTACCGAATTGTGAGGGAGCAGATGGTGGAGCGTCAGCGTCTGTTCGCCCAGGCTCAGCCAGAGGGCACCGTTGTCGAAGGTCGGGATATCACAACGGTCGTATTCCCCGACGCCACATTGAAGGTCTTTCTCACGGCCGATGTCAGCGAGCGAGCGCGGAGGCGCGGCGACGAATCGGCCGAGTCGATTGAACGCCGTGATCTCTTGGACTCCACGCGGGAAAATTCCCCTTTGAGGCGCGCCGAAGACGCAATGGAAATTGACACCACGCAGCGGTCGGTCGAATCTATCGTGGAGCAGATCGTCCTATGGCTGAGAACCAACCACTTCCACTAGATCGACGCAAGACCGCGGCCTATCGAGTCTTGTCTTCAATCGTCAAGGTTCTCTCATTTGTCATGTTTAGACCACGCGTAAGTGGAGCTGAGGTGATACCCGCCGATGGGCCCGTGCTGATTGCGCCGATTCACCGCAGCAATATCGACTTTGTCTTCACACTCTTTCTTTCGCGTCGGAAGTGCTTTTTCATGGCCAAGGATTCGCTCTTCCGAATTCCAGTCATTCGTCAATTGCTACTAGCGATGGGCGCTTTTCCGGTGAAGCGCGGAACGGCTGATCGTGAATCACTCGCTCTTGCAGAGGCATGCCTTAGGGAGGGGCTGCCGCTCGTGCTCTTCCCCGAGGGGACCCGGCGAGAAGGATTCCACGTGACCGATCTCCATGACGGCGCCGCGTTCGTGGCCGCTCGAACTGGCGCCGTTATCGTGCCGGTTGGAATCGGTGGATCTGAAAGGGCAATGCCGAAGGGCTCCAAGATGATTCGACCAACACGGATCACGGTCGTGGTGGGTACTCCGATTCAGCCGCCCGTCACGCAGGGGAGAATTCCACGTTCGACAATCGCCGAGAAGAGCGAGGAACTGCGGTTGAATCTAGAAGCCGCGTATCACGCAAGCCTGTCCGCGAACTAACGCTCGCGCCACCAAGTGCCGAAGACCACGCGGGCGTAGCGAAATCCGAAGAGCCAGTTCTTGCCCTTCTTCGTCTCACCGGATTGACGGGGGTGCCAGACCGTGGGTACCTCGCTTGCACGCCAACCACGCTTCAGGCAGGTAATGAGTAACTCTGCCGTCTGATACTGCTGCTGCTGGAGTCGGTCGACCACGTCAGCCAGCATCGAAACCCTCAGCGCCCGGTATCCCGTCGACGTATCGGTGAGCTTGGCGCCGGTCATCCTGTTCATGATGAACGAGAAGAACCTAACTCCGGCCTTACGAACGACGTCTGACGTTTCGTCGACACCCAGAACGCGACTCGCCACCACGAAATCGCTTTCATCGCTCAGTAGCGGAGCTAGGACCGTGGGAATCTCCGCGGGGTCATTCTGACCGTCAGCATCGAGCGTCACCACGTATTTGGCGCCACGGGTGATGCAGAATCGGTAAGTGACCTGCAGTGCGACGCCGTGACCCAAATTGACCGGGAATTCGATCACGCACACTCCGGGGAACGAACGCGCAATCTCGGCCGTGCGGTCGTCTCCACCGTCAACAACCACCAGTGTGGTGTACGAAGCACCATCAATAGACGAAGGCATCTTTGCGAGAACGTCGCCGATATTCCCCTCTTCCTCATAGGCGCAAATCGAAGCGACTATCGCCTCGGGGGCGAAATTTGGGTGTTCGGACTCAAATCGGTCCAGGGCCTGCTTGATCGCGTAATCCCTGAGTTTCTGAGAACGCCGAGCTTCTAGGTCAACTTTTGCCACACATACCCCTAGATCGTCCGGGCCCGAGAGAACACTTCCACCACCATCGGTTCGAAGTGCTCCAGCGGATACGACTCGAAACCAGGATCAAAAGCCTTCTGATCCCACTCATCCGCGAACTTCTCGGCCAGGGAATACCACGGCTGACCAACATGATTTTCGCGCAGATTCGGGTTCATTCCGAGGTGTTCGTAGTACCACTTTCCCTGAAAGTCCTGGTGATATGCCACCATGCAATAGACCTCTTCGCGGACGTAGGGGCGAAGAATTTCGGCGGCAATCTTCGGGTGGTTGGGCACCGAAATGAGCTTGCCGACGTCATGGAGAAGCGATGCAACGATGACCTCTTGGTCCGCACCAGCTTGCTCGGCCCGCGTGGCGGTCTGTAAAGCGTGCTCCATCTGGTCAACGCTGAATCCGTCAGTAATAGCCGAGAGCCCTTTGATCATTTCGAGAATCTGCTTCGCTACCCGGGGCTGGGCGGAGACGGTTTCCTGTGCGATGTTCATCCACTGTTCTCGGGTGGAAACATCCATGCTGGGAAAGGAATCCATGGGGACACTCTATCGCCCGAAAAAGCGTGATTTGGCTATGAGGCAGCCAGAACCTCCGCCGCGGTCAGAAGTCGGTCTGCGTCACCGTCGAATCCGGAAGTGATCGGGGCGGCCAATATCGCATCCAACGTCGCAGCCAGCGAGCGCAACAGCTCCCGAAGTTCAGGAGGGGGAGGGAAGTACTCATCTTCAACCGTCACGGACGCGACTTCGACGCCGTTCACCGGTGACAGCGTCGCTATGACCTCGGAGACGAGGCTCTCCGGCGCCGATGCCCCCGCCGTTACCGCGACTACACCCTGCAGATCACCCGGCAGTTCGTTCGCGCCGTTGACACGCAGAACACGTGGGCAGCCCGCGCCCGACGCCACTTTGGTCAGGGCTACCGTGTTCGAAGAATTCGCAGAACCAATCACCACGACCACGTCGGCAGTGGACGCAACTGCCCGCAGCGCAGCCTGACGGTTAGTCGTCGCAAAACAAAGGTCGCTTCGTCCCGGCATCCAGATATCTGGGAACACCTGCTCGGCGTGCTCGCGGAGATGCTGCCACTCGTCAAGACTCAGCGTCGTCTGACTCAGAAGGGCGAATGGCCCTTCTTCACCAGCGAGGGCGTCAATATCCGATGTCGTTTCAATGAGATGGACCGCCTCTGGGGCTACCGCCATCGTGCCAACTGCTTCTTCGTGGCCTTGGTGCCCCACGTACAGCACCGTGTAGCCCTTGCGGGCTCGAACCTTGAGTTCATGGTGAACTTTGGTAACCAGGGGACAGACAGCGTCAATAACAGTCCCACCAGAGTTCTTGGCGGCGTCAATGACCGACGGCGGGGATCCATGGGCACTCAACATGACCGGCGATCCTGGGGGGACAGTCGACACGTCATTCACGAAAACCACCCCGCGATTCCGGAAATGTTCAACCACGAACTGGTTGTGGACGATTTCGTGATAGCAGAACACCGGAGGGTCAAAGATGCGAATCATCCAATCGAGTGCTTTGATTGCTTTCTCTACCCCGGCGCAGAAACCTCTCGGCTCGGCGAGGACGACTCTGTCAACAGACACGTTTCCAGCCTAGTTTTGGTGTTGGTCCAGACCGTCGTAGGCTGTACGCATGTCTCGGCCGATTGTTTCCGGTGTTTCGGCTGACTCCCCAGCCGAGAGATACGGAATTTTTCCCGGTGACGCGATTGTTTCCATCAACGGACGAGCACCGACGGACATCATTGAGTACCAACAGTTCATTGATGGACCCTTCGTGAAGATGGACATCGAACGCGGTGATCCCCCTCGGTCACTTGAGATTGTTATTGAAAAATCCGATGGCCAGCCGCTGGGAATAACGATCGATTCCGCTGTTTTCGACAGGATTAGAACCTGCGACAATCACTGTTCTTTCTGCTTCATCTATCAGCTTCCAAAAGGTCTCCGTAAGTCGCTCTACGTCAAGGACGACGACTTCCGCCTTTCATTTCTCTACGGGAACTACACCACGTTGACGCGGTTCACGGAGTTTGACCTTGAGAGAGTCATTGACGAGCGTCTATCCCCGCTGTACGTCTCTATCCACGTCACGAACCCCCATATTCGGGCAGAGATGCTCCGCAATCCTCGGGGGTCAACGAGCTTGCGCTGGCTAAGGGAGTTCCTCAAGCGCGGAATTTCTGTTCATGGCCAGATTGTGGCCTGTCCAGGGGTGAATGATGGCGCGATTCTTCGAGAAACTCTCCTCGATGTGGTCACGGCTTACCCTGAGTTGGCCTCCGTGGCTGTTGTCCCCGTCGGCGTCAGTGCATTCAACGGGGAATCAACGATGCGACCATTCACAACTCAAGAAGCCAGTGACACCCTTCGAATAGTCGAAGAAGTGCAGAACGTTTGCCAAAGGACTCTTGGACGAACCCTCGTGTATGCATCGGACGAAATGTACGTGATCGCTGGCCACGAGTTGCCTGAAGCGAGCCACTACGAGAGTCTTGACGAGGCTGAAAATGGAATCGGTATGGTCGCGGCTTTCAGACAGAGTTTCTCCAAGAGATTGGCCATGAGTTCCTTGGGTACGGGATTCTTTCAGTCTGTTGATGGAGCTCCGGCTTTGATGTACCGAGCTCCGAGACTGAACGACACCGCCCCCAGCGCAGATCGGGCGGGAGATGTCGTCATACTGACGGGTGAATACGCAGCCCCAATTCTCTCAACCCTCATTCAGGAGGCCGGTTTCGAGGCCGAGGTCCGGGGAGTGGCAAATACATTCTTCGGCGGCAACATCAAAGTTGCGGGTCTGATGACGGGCTCAGACATCAATCGAGAGCTGGCCACCATCGAACAGGACACCAACGTTCTCATCCCTGACGTGTGCTTGTCCGAAGGGAGATTTCTGGACGGTCTCACGCTCGCTGACTTAAATCGACCGGTGACCGTGGTTCCAACAACTGGAATTGCGTTACGAGAAGCACTCGAATCGATTGAAGAATTGGTCCAGTCATGAGCAGCAAGCCTCAGGTAGTGGTCGTGGGTCGGCCTAACGTCGGAAAAAGTTCACTAGTCAATCGTCTGACTGGTCGGCGGGTTGCAGTCGTCGAGGAGTTACGTGGAGTAACACGCGACCGTAAATCGGTCGAGGTGGACTGGCGGGGAAAGGTTTTCGATCTGGTCGATACCGGAGGTTGGCTCGAGTCGGGGGACTCTCTGGAAGAGAAGGTCTCCCAGCAGGCAGATATTGCTTTGCGCGGAGCTGACCTCATCCTGCTCGTGGTGGATTCGGCGACCGGGGTGACGGAAGAAGATCTTCGCGCCGCTCGCTGGGTGCAGCAGAGCGGACGACCGGCCATGGTCGTCGCCAACAAAGTTGACGGAGAATCACAAGAGGGCGGGTTATGGGAGTTCCTCCAACTTGGACTCGGCGACGCGATCCCCGTATCCGCCCTTCACGGCCGAAACGCGGGCGACCTTCTTGATCGAGTCACCGACAGGCTCACCGCGACGGTTTCGGCAGAATCCGAGCCGTCCGACGACGGGGTGCTGGGCGTGGCAATCGTAGGTCGACCAAATGTCGGCAAGTCGACGCTGTTCAACCGTCTCATTGGCGAAGAGAGATCGGTCGTTCACGACATGCCGGGCACTACTCGTGACGCCATCGACACAGTGGTGGAAACCGAACACGGAACCATCAGATTCATCGACACGGCGGGCATGCGACGACGTGCCAAAACCGAAGCCGGGCTGGAAACATACGCCACGCTCAGGAGTCTTGAGGCTCTCGACCGTGCGGACATTGCGGTTCTCGTTATCGACTCAACGGTTGGCGCGACCGGCCAGGATCAACGCCTAGCGGAGAGAATTTCCGCGGCTGGTTGTCCAGCAATTGTTGTTCTCAACAAGTGGGAATTGGTTCCCACCGAAGAGCGTGACGCGGTACTGGGAACCGTCAGCGAACGGCTTGCGTTCCTGGGGGACGCGCCTGTTGTGAAGACGACCGCACTGTCGGGCAAGGGAGTGCACAAGTTGCTTCCCGCCCTACACGAGGCCTCAATCGATTACGCCAAGCGAGTTCCGACCGGGATGCTTAACCGGGCAATACGTGACTTGCAGGTACGACAGCCCTCGCCAACCGGGAAGATTAGATACGCAGTTCAAGGAGCCATCAACCCGCCGACATTCACCCTCTTCATCTCAGGTCGACTCGCGCCCACCTACCTTCGGTACGTCGAGCGTTCCCTCAGAGAAAAGTTCGACCTGGGCACTACGCCGATTCGAGTTCGCGTCCGGACTGAATAGTGGGGCGCTGGTGTGAAACGTGCGATCGGCCGTCGCAGGAACCCATCTGCGAGCTGTGCGGTGGAAGCACCGAGCCGGACAACCCTCAACCCATTCCCGGTCTGTGGAAGTTCGCCATCGCGTCAACGGTTGTGTACATCGGGTGGCGTGTGTATCAGTTAATTTCGTGGCTCACGAAATAGGAAGGAAGCCATGCCCATCTACGCTCTCGGCGACCGCGTCCCCCAGATTCACCCCGACTCATTCGTCCATCCCGACGCCGTCATTATCGGCGACGTGCGCATTGGTGCCGAATCGACGGTGTGGCCCGGTGCGGTCCTCCGGGGTGACTACGGCACCATCATCGTGGGTGAACGAACGTCCATTCAAGACGGCACCGTGGTTCACGCGGTCGCGGAATTTCCGACTGTTGTTGGAAACGACTGCGTCGTAGGGCATATCGCGCATCTCGAAGGTTGCGTGGTCGAAGACGGCGCCCTCGTTGGAAGCGGATCGGTTGTTCTTCATCGGGTTCGGGTCGGACGAGGTGCAACGGTCGCAGCCGCCGCAATGGTTCGCAACAACACTGATATCCCCGACGGGGCACTGGCAGTGGGCGTACCGGCAACGGTGAAAGAAGGTGGTAGTAACCCAGCTGCCATTTCAATTGGGGCCGCACTGTACGTTCAGAACGGCAAGCGTTACCGTGACCAACTGAGACAAATCTCGTAGTTCGAACTTCCAAATAGGTCCTGGCGGCGCTCTGGCTACCATTTCAACGGAGGCGAGTCATGTCAGAGAACGAATTAGAAGCACTCCTTAACGAAACGCGAATATTCCCACCAGCCCCGGACTTCGTGGGTAGCGCAAACGCCCAAGCCAATGTGTATGCAGCGGCCGGCGCCAATCGACTTGGCTGGTGGCGCGAACAGGCCAATCGCCTCGAGTGGTCCGTAGCTCCCACGGAGGTGCTTTCTTGGAAGCTTCCTTTTGCGCAATGGTTCTCGGACGGCCGTCTTAACGCTTCCGTGAACTGCGTTGATCGTCACGTACAGGCCGGTCAGGGTTCACGGGTTGCATTCCACTGGATTGCCGATGCCGAGGGCGAAACCAGAACGATCACATACGCCGAATTGCAAGACCTCGTGTGTCAGGCAGCCAACGCGCTGACAGAAATAGGTGTACGCGAAGGGGATCGTGTTGCTATTTACATGCCGATGATTCCCGAAGCCGTGATCGCCATGCTCGCGGTTGTCCGACTGGGAGCTATGCACTCAGTGGTTTTCGGTGGGTTCTCGGCAGATGCATTAGCTAGCCGAATTCAAGATTCCGGTTGCCGTTTCGTGATTACCGCGGATGGGGCCTTCCGGCGGGGGTCTGCCTCACCATTGAAGCCGGCTGTCGATGAGGCACTGCTGTCATGCCCCAGCGTTGAAAAGGTCTTGGTGGTTCAGAGGACCAAGCAGGATGTCGATTGGGTGAAAGACCGTGATGTCTGGTGGCACGACATCGTTCCGCTCCAGAACACCATCCACCACGCAGCCAACTTTCCTTCCGAGCAGCCTCTATTCATCATGTACACCTCGGGCACGACAGCCAAGCCGAAGGGTATTTTTCATACGACGGGTGGGTATCTCACTCAGGTGGCGACAACCTACAACATGGTGCTGGATGTCAAGCCTGAAACGGATGTGTGTTGGACGGCAGCCGACATTGGCTGGATTACTGGACATAGTTACATCGTTTATGGCCCACTCATAAACGGCGTCACGCAGATTCTCTACGAAGGACTTCCCGATTCGGGTGGCCGCGATCGTTGGTGGAGGATCATTGAAGAGTACGGAGTCAACGTCCTCTATACGGCACCCACGACAATCCGCACGTTGATGAAGTGGGGGAGCGAACTCCCCGAATCGCGCGACCTCACGTCGCTGAGGCTTCTCGGGTCGGTGGGCGAACCAATCAACCCCGAAGCCTGGATGTGGTACCGCGAGCACGTCGGTGGTGGTCGATGCCCCATCGTCGACACTTGGTGGCAGACCGAAACGGGTGCGATGATGATCACGCCCCTGCCGGGAATAACGGCAACGAAGCCGGGTGCTGCCATGCGGGCCTTCCCGGGCGTGTCGGTGAGCGTCGTGGATGGCGACGGGACTCCCGTTTCCCCTGGACATGGTGGCTACCTCGTCATCGATGAACCGTGGCCGTCAATGGCTCGTGGGATCTGGGGCGATCCCGATCGATTTACGGAGACGTACTGGTCACGTTTTCCGGGACGTTACTTCGCCGGTGACGGAGCGAAACTCGACGATAACGGCGACATCTGGTTGCTCGGTCGAGTGGATGACGTGATGAATGTTTCCGGCCACCGATTGTCAACCACCGAAATCGAGCATGCTCTCGTTGGCCACCCGGCGGTCGCCGAAGCGGCGGTGGTCGGTGCCTCGGACCCCACAACTGGTCAGGCCGTGGTGGCATTCGTGACCCTCAAGACGAGCGCTCTCGACGAAGGAGCAGACCAGGCCACTCTTGTGGCCGAACTTCGCCAACATGTAGCAGCCACGATTAGCCCCATCGCAAAGCCCCGCCAAATCATCCTCACGCCCGATCTGCCGAAAACACGATCAGGGAAGATCATGCGGCGACTCCTACGCGACGTTGCGGAAAACCGAGAGCTGGGAGATGTGACAACCTTGACGGACCCAACGGTCGTGTCAATGATTGCTGGTTTATTGGCGGACCCATCAGCGTCCACGGAAGATTGAGAAACTTGTGCGCATAGCAAATGTCAATGGACGAGCTACCGTCATAACTGACGACGGTTTGATTGATATCGCCAAAGCCAGTAATGGTTCGTTCTCTTCCGCCGTGGACAAGCTGATTCCGCAAATTGCCAAGTTCGAGAAGTGGTTCGGCAGCGTTCACGTCGAGCCGGACGACCCCACGACTCCATCCCAGATCATGGGGAGCGGCCTGCTCGGGCCGGTCGTGGAGTCTCCGAGCCAGATCTACGCGGTGGGGGCGAACTATCACGATCACGCCCGTGAAATGGGCCTCGCAGTGCCGACCTCACCGATGGTGTTCGCCAAATTCACCTCGTCGCTCGCTGGTCCAAATTCCCCGATTCCGATTCCGTCCCAGACAACCGATTTCGAAGCCGAATTGGTTGTCGTCATTGGTCGCGGTGGAAGAATGATTCCGTCCGAGTTCGCCCTCGATTATGTGGCCGGCTACTGCGTTGGCCAAGACGTGTCCGAACGAACAATGCAGATGGCCGGAAAGACGCCACAGTTTTCGATGGGTAAGAGTTTCCGAAATTTCGCCCCGATTGGCCCGTGGCTGACGACCGCATCGTCAGTTGCGGATCCCAACAACCTGCCCGTTCGGTGCAACCTGAACGGTGCCACGATGCAGGACAGCTCCACTGGAGAAATGGTTTTCAACGTCTCCCAGATCGTTTCGTACCTGTCCAGCGTCGTCGAACTTCAACCTGGGGATCTGATTTTCACCGGAAGTCCGTCTGGCGTGGGCCAAGGTCGCACCCCTCCGGTGTTCCTCCAGCCGGGTGATGTCCTCGAGACGTCGATTGGCGTGCTGGGGACAATACGGAATGAATGTGTCGAAGCCTGATGGTCGGGCTGGGGAGATTTGAACTCCCGATCTCTCGGCCCCCAGCCGAGCGCTCTAGACCAAACTAAGCCACAGCCCGTGGACGACCAAGTCTAGCGGTGGGGGGAGTGGGGGTTGGTCTACCCACCAGCCGCGGCGGTGACGACTTCCACGATGTCGTTTTCATCGATATAGGTGCGATCCCACTGCGAGCGTGGAACGATGGTTCCATTAAGTGCAACGGCGACGCCACGCTCTCCAAAATTCAGTCGACCCAGCATCTCGCGAACGTTGCATCGTGCGATGGCGTGCTCCCGGCCGTTAACCCGCACTTTGAATCGCTCCGACAAGGCGGCGTGCGTAGAGCGGGGCAAGGGTGACACCGTGGCGAAAGTGCCCGGACGTCCAATACCACGCTGTTCCCTCTAAACGCTCAATAAAAGGATTCGCGGTGGGGGCCGCGGGTCGCAAACCAGATCGAATCTCCACCACCGAAGTTGAACGGAGCCCGGGGAGTAGATCGTTCGCGTCGCGTAGGAGCTGGGCGAGCTCATTCAATTCGATGTCGGGACTAGCCCCTTCGGCAACAGTGGCACCGAGGAGCCCCGTCCCATCGGGGCGAATGAGGGCGTAGAGCGGCTTCCCCCTCACAATGGCCCTCACCATCGGCTGGCCAGTCCAGGTCGCCCCGCGAAATCGGACAGTCGAACCCCTGACGGGGCGCACCGCATTGGTGGTAAGTCCGGCCAGGGGTTCGGGAATCGCCCTTGCCCCTGTCGCGAAGACACCCACATCGCCACGGAGGACATCATCATTGACGCTGACCTCAACAGCGGTACCCGCTGCCAACTCAGCCGATCCCCGGAGAATTGATACTCCTTTTCGCTGGAGATGCCTCTGGAGACCAGCCATGACGGGGTCGGGGTTGAGCGTGGAGTCTGATTCAAAGAGAAGACCTTCGGGAATCTGTGCCGCCACATCTCGAAACAAATCGGGATGGGTGGCCCTTGACACAGCTCGGGGCTCCGCACCGGTCTCGCGAGCTATCTGGAATTGGCGAGAAACCTCCCTCCGGTCGGATGCGTCCCAGCCCACCAACAACGTTCCCGTTCTGGTCAGCTGTGCCTCTTCTGGGGTTATGCCCACCGAATGGAGGAATTCCGGCCAGATCAGAGTTGACTCGCTTTGCTCACGCCATTGATTCGTCTCCCCAGGTTGAATCTCCGCACCTGGGGCAAGCATTCCCGCCGCCGCCCAGGTGGCGCGGACGTGTTCCCCTTCATCAACAACGGTGACCTGAAAGCCCGCTTGGTCAAGTTCAACAGCGGCGGTCAGCCCGACGATCCCTCCACCCACGACGATGGCTCGGCGGTTGTGTGACACCCCACCAGAGTAGAAGTTTGAAGACGACAACGACTTGCGCTAAATTCGCAGCGGGTCAGCGTTGCCCCGCCGCAACGCTTATGACGAACTTCCCCCTCTACGACCCGAACTTTGACCACGACGCCTGTGGCGTCGGAATGGTCGCTGACCTCACGGGTGCGTCGAGTCACGCCACCGTGATGGATGCGTTGCTGATTCTCGAACGAATGGACCACCGCGGAGCCAACGGTGCCGACATCCACTCGGGTGATGGCGCCGGCGTACTCGTCCAAATGCCGGACGAGTTCCTTCGTGCGGTGGTTGGTCATCCACTGCCGGAGTACGGAGCGTATGGCGTGGGGATGTGGATGCTCCCCGACTTGGACGCGGACGCCATCAGGGGGCAGATTGAGAGCATGGCCCTTCGGGCCGGCCTCGTCACGCTCGGCTGGCGCCGGCTACCGGTGGACTCCACGATTCTCGGGCCTACGTCGAAGTCATCCGAACCGCAGATGTGGCAGCAGTTTGTGTCGGCGACGTCTGGAGTAACCAACGACGACCTGGAATCTCTGCTTTTCGTCGCACGCAAGACCGTCGAGCACGAGTTGCCGGTGTACGCATCGTCGCTGTCCTCGAGGGTCTTGATCTACAAGGGAATGCTCAATTCTCTCCAGGTTCGACCCTATTTCGCCGATCTCCGCGACCCGCGGATGCAGACGGCATTGGCCATTGTTCACTCTCGCTTTTCGACCAATGTTCTGCCCCGATGGGAACTGGCGCAACCGTTCCGGATGATTGCTCACAATGGCGAGATCAACACCATCCGGGGTAACCGCAACTGGATGACGGCCCGCGAGACATCCATGAACGTGTCAGGTCTGTCCACTCCGGTGTCGGAACTCAGCCCGATCGTCACGCCCGGAATGAGCGACTCGGCGAGCTTCGACGAGACCGTGGAGCTCCTTGTTCGGGCTGGCCGAAGTCTGCCGCACGCCATCTTGATGATGATTCCCGAGGCGTGGGAGCGTTCCACGACGATGCCGGCCGCTCGACGTGATTTCTACCGTTACCACGCGGGACTCATGGAACCGTGGGATGGTCCCGCATCGGTGACGTTCACCGACGGGCGTCTCGCAGGGGCAGTGCTGGACCGCAACGGACTTCGCCCAGCGAGGTACTGGGTCACCAAGGATCGGAAAGTCATCTTTGCTTCCGAAGTTGGAGTGCTCGACGTCGAACCGAGCAACATCGAATCTAAGGGCCGACTCCGTCCGGGCCGAATGTTTCTGCTCGACCTTGTCGAAGGCCGAATCATCGATGACGACGAAATCAAGGACAGGCTGGCTTCCCAGCAACCCTACGGCGAATGGCTCGACGCCCAACAGACCTCGTTGGACGAGATCCCTGCTCCGGTAGCGCTGCACCCCAGCCACTCTTCCGTCCTGCAGCGACAGTTGGCCTTTGGCTACAGCGAGGAAGACATCGGCCTCATCATCAAGCCGATGGCCACCAGTGGGGAAGAGTCTGTGGGCTCCATGGGTTCCGACGCCGCCATTCCGGCGCTGTCGGACCAACCACGATCACTTTTCGACTACTTCACGCAACTGTTCGCCCAGGTAACCAACCCGCCTTTGGACGCGATTCGAGAGGAGTTGGTGACCTCGACCCGTGTGGTCATTGGGGGAGAGGGCGACTTACTCAGCGAAACTCCGGGTCATTGCAACCAGATTGTCCTCGCCTCACCCATTCTGAGCGACGCCGAACTCGCAAAGCTTCGCTATATCGAGGAATACGACAACATCTCTGGCTTTAAGACGGTGGTGCTTGATTCGGTATTCGAAACAACCCCACACAAGACTGCCGCCGAGGCAGTGGTTGACGCCCTCGCATCACTGTCACTGGCCGCCGCGGAGGCCATCCGTGGTGGCGCCAACATCGTGATTCTGTCCGATCGCGCAGTTGATGCACGTCACGCGCCAATTCCCTGCCTTTTGGCCG
>CAWUMA010000011.1:0-13690 GCA_963923835.1 uncultured bacterium | reverse complement strand
GGAACCCCCCACTTGATGGCCACCAAGAGCACCAGAACCAAAATGAGAACGAATGGGGGAATACTCAGCATCCCGAATGAGGTGGCACTGAGAATCCGGTCGATGAGGCTGTCCGGGCGCCGAGCAGCCCTCATGGCCAGGGGAACCGCCAGAGCTACGGCCAAAATTTGGCTGATAATGATGAGCTCAAGGTCGATAGGTAGGGCTGACTTAATGGTGTCCCACACCGCAACGTGTGAAGTGAACGAAACCCCTAGGTGCCCGTGAAGGATGTTGTTGATCCAGACGAAATACTGCTCCCAAAGGGGACGGTCCAAGCCAAATTGGTGATTGAATGCCGCCGCCGACTGCTGGTTGTACCCGAGACCCAAAACCGCGGCCGCAGGACTACCGGGCAGTAGGTGAATCAGCATTGAGGCGCCGAAACTGACGACGAAAACGATGGCAATCAGCACCACCAGCCTTCGCAACAGATATTTCCCCACCGGTTACCTCCCAGAACTTGTCGCGACCGGACTTAGCGCACATTAGCCAAATCGGACGGTCGAATCAGGACAATCACCCTGTGGATACCCTTACTTTGTGAAGCGAATCGGACTTGCGGGCGGCATCGGAAGCGGAAAATCGACGGCATCCGAGAAGCTCAAGGCACTGGGCTTCGGAGTGGTTGATGCCGACGACGTAGCGCGAGAGATTGTTGAACCGGGCACCAAGACTCTGGCGACCCTGGTTGACGCTTTTGGAGGAGCGATCCTGAATGCGGATGGGTCCATGAACCGAGAGTTTGTAGCCGAACTTGCGTTTCACGATAAGACGGTTCTGAGACGGCTAAACGCCATTACTCATCCAGCGATTGGCCTGGCGATTGGAGCCACACTTGACAAATCCCCTCTCTCAGTCATGTTTGTGGCGCTTCCTTTGATCAGGGCCGAACATCGTCAAATTTTCAAGCTGGACGAGATCTGGGTTGTGGAGACATCCCCAGACATCGCCACTGAACGTCTCGTCCGCTTTAGGGGCTTTACACCCGATCAGGCCCGTGCGCGGCTTTCGAACCAACCGGGCAACGAGACCCGTCGATTAATCGCGGACAGGGTGATTCTCAACGACGGCGACGAATCGCACCTCTACCAGGAAGTTGAGCGGGTTTGCAGGGAGTCGGGTTTACTCGATGGCTGAGTTCAAAGTTGAGTCGCCGTTTAGCCCGGCCGGCGACCAGCCCGCCGCCATTTCTGCCCTCGCCGCTGGCGTCGAGGACGGACTTCGCTATCAGGTGCTCGAAGGCATTACGGGGTCGGGCAAAACGGCAACAATCGCGTGGCTCATTGAGCGAGTCCAGCGACCGACTCTCATTCTGGAACCAAACAAGTCGCTTGCGGCACAGTTGGCCTCCGAGCTCAAAGAGATGCTCCCATCGAACCGCGTCGAGTTTTTCGTGTCGTATTACGACTACTACCAACCCGAGGCCTACATTCCGCGCACGGACACCTACATCGAAAAGGACAGTTCAATTAACGAGGAAATCGATCGCCTCCGACACGCGGCAACGTCTGCACTGCTGACACGTCGCGACACCGTGGTGGTGGCGTCCGTATCGTGCATTTACGGACTCGGCAGCCCACTGGAGTATCGGGATCGGATGCTGGTGCTGGAGGTCGGTAAGACCTACGAACAGCGCGAACTACTTCGTCGGCTGGTCGAGATGCAGTACCTACGAAATGACATGGTTATCGAGCGTGGCAACTTCCGTGTGCGGGGTGACACGCTCGAAATTCAGCCGGCGTACGCGTCTGAAGCGATTCGACTCTCGTTCTTCGGTGACGAAGTTGAGACAATCTCATTTTTCAATCCCGTCACCATGGAGGACCTCGGCGGAGTATCTGAGGTGACTCTCTTCGCTGCGAGCCACTACGCAACGAGCAGTGACACATTGCACCGGGCGATTCGTTCCATCGAGGAGGAACTTCAATCGCAGCTGGCCCTGTTTCAGGCTGAGGGGAAACTTCTCGAAGCGCAGCGCTTGCGGTCCCGAACCGAGCACGATCTGGAGATGCTCGAACAAACAGGCGTGTGTTCCGGAATCGAGAACTACTCGCGCCACCTTGACGGTCGGTCTGCTGGCGAGAGGCCGTTCACCCTCCTGGACTACTTCCCCTCTGACTTTCTCGTGGTCATCGACGAGTCGCACGTCGCCGTTCCGCAAATACGAGGCCAGTACGCGGGGGACCGGTCGCGCAAGGACACCCTGGTCGAACACGGTTTCCGCCTGCCAAGTGCCCTCGATAATCGGCCATTGAATTTCGACGAATTCGTTGAGCTCGTTCCCCAGACTGTGTTCGTCTCCGCCACTCCAGGCCCCTTTGAGTTGGAGGTTTCCGATCAAGTAGTCGAGCAGGTGATTCGACCGACTGGTCTGTTGGATCCTGAGGTTCTGGTGATTCCAACCAAGAATCAGATTGACGACCTGCGCACGCGAATCGATGCGGTCATTGAACGCAATGAGCGGGTTCTTGTCACCACCTTGACAAAGAAGATGGCTGAAGACCTGACCGCCTTTCTAACCAAGCAGGGGTATCGCGTTCAGTACCTTCACAGCGACATCGACACCATTCAACGCATCGAGATTCTCCGTTCGCTCCGCTTAGGCGAATTCGACATTCTGGTGGGAATCAACCTTCTGCGAGAAGGCCTTGACCTGCCCGAAGTTTCGCTCGTTGCGATTCTGGACGCCGACAAAGAAGGATTCCTTCGCTCCCGAAGTGCTCTGATTCAGACAATTGGCAGAGCGGCGCGCAACGCAAACGGGCTGGCCGTGCTGTACGCCGACCACATCACCGATTCCATGCGGGCCGCGATTGGGACGACCGAGCGGCGTCGTCTGGCTCAGATGGCCCATAATCGTGAACACGGAATCGAGCCCAAGACGGTGAGCAAGAACATCTCTGACATACTCGGTCGACTTCGTTCGGCTCCGGCCGCCGCACACACTTCGAACGCGGCGCCACTGTCATCACTCAGTAGCCCCACGCCCGATGACGTCTCGCTCGAAGTAGCGCGCCTGGAGCAGGAGATGCTTCGTGCGGCCGAGGAGCTTCGCTTTGAAGAGGCAGCGGCGCTTCGGGACCTCATGCACGAACTCACGCGTCAATCGATTGGCGGCGATGACTGAAGCCCCATCTGGACAAACCGTTAGATTCAGGGCTTATGTCGTCGGTAATTAGGGTCCAAGGCGCCCGGGTGCACAACCTGAAGGACCTGTCGGTTGAAATTCCGAGAGACAAATTGGTTGTTTTCACTGGGTTGTCAGGGTCCGGAAAGTCGTCATTGGCCTTTGACACGATCTATGCCGAGGGTCAGCGCCGCTACGTGGAGAGTTTGTCGGCGTACGCCAGGCAGTTCCTCGGTCAGATGGACAAGCCGGATGTCGATTTCATCGAAGGGCTGTCGCCAGCAATTTCGATTGACCAAAAGACAGCCTCGAGAAACCCGCGCTCGACAGTGGGAACAATCACCGAGGTTCACGACTATCTACGGCTTTTATTCGCACGGATCGGTGTCCCACACTGTCACAAGTGTGGTCGCGCGGTGTCGCGCCAGACGCCCCAAAACATCGTTGACCTCGTGCTGGCAGAACCTGACGGAGCGAAGTTCCTAGTTCTCGCCACCGTGGTCGACGGACGTAAGGGTGAGTACTCGACGTTGCTCAATGAACTTGCAGCCGAGGGTTATTCACGGGTCCGGATTGATGGACAGGTGCACGAACTTGCCGATCGTGCCGACATCTCGCTTGCCCGGTACGAGAAGCACACGATTGACGTAGTGCTGGACCGGCTCTCGGTTAAGCCTTCCTTTCGTCAACGACTGACGGAGTCGGTCGAGGCAGCTTTGAAGCTGACGAAGGGAAACGTGACCATTCACTTCGTTGACGATGATCGAAGTGAGCGATACTCCGAGAAAATGGCCTGCACTTCATGTGGAATTTCCTTCACGGAACTCGTGCCTCGCGATTTTTCCTTCAACTCGCCCTACGGGGCCTGCGCGGTCTGCTCGGGGCTGGGAACGCGATTCGAAGTAGACCCCGAATTGGTCGTTCCCGATGACTCACTTGCCCTGTCGGAGGGGGCCCTCGCGCCATGGTCCGGTATTCGCTTCAAATACTTCGCCCGGTTGATTCACGGCATCGCCGACCTCGGTGATTTTGATGTCGACACGCCGTGGAAGAAACTGAAACAAAAAGACCGCGACCTTGTTTTGTACGGCGTCAAAAACAAGTCGGTGCCCGTCAAGTACCGGAATCGGTACGGGAAAGTCAAGACCTACGAATCGACCTACAACGGAATCGTTGAGTGGCTAGAACGTAAGCGCAACGAAGCCGAGGGCGACTGGACTCGCGAACAGGCCGAGCAATACATGCGCGAAGTCGAATGCACGGCGTGCCAGGGCCGTCGTCTGAAGCCCGAGGTCCTGGCCGTGACCATTCACGGGCAGAGCATCGCGGACATAAACGAGTTGAGCATCGACGAAGCGGTCTCGTTCTTCAAGGAATTGAAACTCTCAAAGCGAGAACAGTCAATTGCTCGACAAGTTGTGAAAGAGATTCTTGTTCGGTTGACCTTTTTGCTGGACGTAGGTCTCGACTACTTAACTCTGAGTCGAGCGTCGGCCACCTTGAGCGGCGGTGAAGCACAGCGCATTCGTTTGGCGAGCCAGATCGGCAGTTACTTGGTCGGCGTTCTATACGTACTCGACGAACCCTCCATCGGGCTCCACCAGCGCGACAACCAGCGGCTGATCGCGACGCTTGAGAAACTACGTGATCTAGGGAACTCGGTCGTGGTGGTGGAGCACGACGAAGAAACAATCAGGGCGGCGGATTACATCGTTGATATTGGACCGGGTGCAGGGGAGTACGGCGGGGTTGTCGTCCACGCGGGTTCGTACCAGACTTTGCTGGAAAACAGTGAATCAATCACCGGTCAGTACTTGTCGGGTGCTCGCAAGATTGAAGTACCGGCGAAGAGGAGGTCACCCGCCGGGCCCGTCGTGACGGTAAAGGGTGCGCGCGCAAACAACCTCAGGGGCATCGACGTTGATTTCCCACTCGGGCTGTTCGTCGCGGTCACCGGGGTGAGCGGTTCGGGTAAGTCCACCCTGATCAACGGAATTCTGCTCGCCTCGCTGGAACGGGAAATCAATCGGGCCAAGGTGCAGGTCCTGGAGCATGACTCAATCAGCGGAATAGGCGAAGTCGACAAAGTCGTAGCGGTTGATCAACAGCCGATTGGTCGGACGCCGCGCTCCAATCCGGCGACATACACCGGTGTCTTCGACAAAATTCGGAAACTGTTCGCCGAAACCCCAGAAGCCAAAGCGCGGGGATACCAGCAGGGTCGGTTCTCGTTCAATGTGAAAGGCGGGCGTTGCGAAACATGTGCCGGTGACGGAACGATTCGGATTGAGATGCATTTCCTTCCCGACGTTTACGTCAACTGCGAGGACTGTGATGGTGCCCGGTACAACCGCGAAACGTTGGAAATCAAGTACCGGGGAAAGTCAATCAGTGACGTGCTGAATATGCCCGTCGACGAGGCTCTCCAATTTTTTGAAAGGCAGCCTGCAATCCTCCGGCACATTCAGAGTCTCGCCGACGTCGGTCTGGGTTATGTCCGGCTTGGTCAGCCGGCACCCACATTGTCAGGTGGCGAGGCGCAGAGAGTGAAACTGGCCACTGAGCTGGCACGCAGGCCCACCGGACACACGTTCTACGTGCTTGACGAACCGACCACTGGGCTTCATTTTGAAGACGTGAACCGACTTCTTCACGTGCTGCACCGACTCGTTGATTCCGGAAACACTGTCCTCGTTATTGAACACAACCTCGACGTCATCAAGACCGCGGACTGGGTCATTGATATGGGGCCCGAAGGTGGACGACGCGGCGGGTTGGTCGTTGCGGAAGGTACCCCGGAGCAGGTCGCGAAGAAGAAGACGGCGACCGGGGCTGTTCTGAGAGACGTTCTCTCTGGTCACTGAAATGTTCACGAAACCCGCGGGCATCCCCAAGCAGCCCGGTTGCTACATGTTTCGTAATGGCCTCGGCACCGTTATCTACGTCGGCAAGGCCAAGTCTCTGGCCAACCGACTCAGTTCCTACTTTCAGGACCAGTCGAGGCTCGACCCCAAGACGCAGAATTTGATGCTGGAGGCCACCAACGTCGAGTGGATCGTGGTGCCGACGGAGATTGATGCTCTGATTCTGGAAAACGAGCTCATCAAGGCCAATCAGCCTCGATTCAATATCCGCCTGAAGGATGACAAAAGTTTCCCCTACGTGGCAATTGACAAGAGGGACACGTTCCCCATGCCTGTCATCACGAGATCGCGACATGTCAAGGGTGTTAAGTATTTCGGTCCGTTTGTCGATGTACGGGCTCTACGCACGTGCATCGATGAATTGCTGCAGGCCTTTCCAGTCCGCTCCTGCACTCGTCACAAATATCAGTACCAACAACGCATCGGCCGCCCCTGCCTCTTATTCGACATCGGTAAATGCCCTGCGCCGTGTGTCAACCTCGTGACCGAACTCGAGTATCAGAAGAACATCGAGTCATGGGAGCGTTTCCTCGACGGTGACATTGACGAGTTGCGAAACTTGTTAGGTCGCCAGATGCGCGATGCGTCAGCCCGACGCCACTACGAAGCTGCTGCTCGAATTCGGGATTCGCTGGACGCCTTGGAGCGAGCCGCCAGTTCCCAAACAATCGTTCTCGACGACCATTCGGAAGCCGACGTGATTGCGGTCGAAGCCGAGGGCAGCCGCGCCGCCGCGGTTCGATTCAAGGTCCGACACGGACGGATTGTCGGTCGTTCGGTGCATCACATCGACCACGTGGCCAGCGAGGGGCCGGGGGCAATTTTCGAGGCGGTCTTGACGGAAACGTACCCCGAGGGAACGTCAGTTCCACCTACCGTCGCGCTGTCTCGCGGTGCGACAGATGATTCCTTGATTCGTGACTTTTTGTCGCGGCGGCGTGGTTCAAAAGTGACGGTTTTGGTGGCTCAGCGTGGAAAGTGGAGACGGGTGACCGAGTTAGCCCAAGACGACGCGCGAGCCGTCCTGGAGAGGGATTCTCTTCGACGTCAGTCCGATCACAACGTTCGTTCACGCGCACTTCGTGAGATTGCCGATGCGCTCCACCTGGACCAACCGCCGTATCGAATCGAATGCTTCGACATGAGTCACCTGCAAGGGACCAACTACGTCGGTTCGATGGTGGTCTTCGAGGATGGCCAACCGGAGAAGTCGCAATATCGCCACTTCAATGTCCGTGAAAGCCTCGGAAATGACGACGTCGCCGCAATGCGCGAGGTACTTCGGAGGCGATTGGGTCGGTGGAACGACGTCGGTAGCACGATATCCTTCCGTCGGCCCGACTTGATTGTGATTGACGGCGGACTTCCTCAGTTACACGCGGCCGAAGCGGCAGCGAAGGACGTGGGGGTAACCGATGTCCGATTAGTGGCGCTCGCCAAGAGGGAAGAACTCATTTTCGTACCCGGGAGCTCAATTCCCATTTCACTAGACCGTGGGTCTGAAGGTCTGTATCTCCTCCAACGTCTTCGTGATGAAGCCCACCGCTTCGCGATCACGTTTCACCGGTCGAAGCGTGGAAAGGCGATGGTGGCGAGTTCTCTTGAAGGCGTCGCGGGATTGGGGTCCGCCCGACGAGAACGGCTCATGGCGCATTTCGGGTCCTTGGAAGAGCTTCGCCGAGCAAGCCTGAGCGACCTCGAATCGCTCACATGGCTTCCCGCGGCGGTAGCCGAGAGCCTCTACCATCATTTGAGGGGTCCTTCGATGCCCCTTCCGGCCAAGGAGTCGAACAGGGATGACTGAGGTTTTGCTGGTCACCGGGATGTCCGGGGCGGGTCGCTCCACGGTATCGGCCGCATTGGAAGATCTGGGTTGGTTCGTGATTGACAACATGCCCCTCGAACTCATTACGAGGGTGGGAGAGTTGGCGGCCGCGGGTTCGCTTGACTACGCCGGCGTCGCTTTTGTAGTGGGCCGATCGGGAAGGGTGCAGCCCGACGCCCTCCTAGCGGTTGAGCGGGAACTCCAGTCAATGCACGACCGAGTCAAAGTACTTTTTCTCGACGCGCCTGACGAAGTGCTGATTCGGCGATTCGAGGGGAACAGGCGACGTCACCCGTTTCCTGCCCCCACGCTCGCCGATTCAATTTCGGGTGAGCGGTCACTCCTTCAATCCATCCATGATGCGGCTGATTTGGTCATCGACACTGGTTCGCTGAACACGAATCAACTCCGCAGCCGAATTGTTGAGACATTCACCGACTCTGGTGGGAGCGAGTCGATGCGAATCAACATTGTTTCGTTCGGATACTCCAACGGCATTCCCCGTGACGTGGATTTGGTGTTTGATTGCCGCTTCCTTCCCAATCCACACTGGATTGAAGAATTGAGGCCATTGACCGGACTGGACTCGGCTGTCTCGGACTACGTCCTGCAGCAAGAATCGGCAAAGAAATTCGTTAACGATGTGACGAACCTCCTGGGTTGGCAGATTCCGGAGTTCCAAAAGGAAGGTAAGAGCTACCTCTCGATTGCCATTGGATGCACCGGCGGTCGCCACCGCAGCGTGGCAATCGCGGAAGAGATTCGGCGTAAGTTGGGTGTCGCCAACGCCGTCTTCCACCGGGACATCTCTCGGTAAATCAGCCCTTACCATCGTCGCCCTGTGGCAGAATCGACTGGCGCCAGAGCCAGCGCTTCGTAATCGGGAAGTAGGTAGGAATGTCCATTCGTGTAGCCATTAACGGGTTTGGCCGAATCGGTCGAGGATTTCTCCGTGCATCGCTGACGAACCCCGCCATCGAGGTGGTCGCAATCAACGATCTCACTTCTCCCGAAACCAACGCCCACCTTCTCAAGTACGACTCCACGCAGGGAGTGCTCGCCGAGGCAGTCTCGGTGGTCGACGGCAATCTCCTGGTCGGGGAACGCACCATCAAAGTTTTGGCCGAACGTGACCCGGCAACGTTGCCGTGGGGGGCTATGGGCGTTGACGTGGTGATTGAATCGACCGGTATTTTCACTTCCCGTTCGGCCGCCGCCAAACACCTTGACGCAGGTGCCCAGCGGGTCATCATCTCGGCTCCCGCCACCGAGGTCGATGCCACGTTCGTGGTGGGAGTCAACGAGTCGACGTTCGATCCCGCTCAGCACTTCGTCGTGTCGAATGCCTCTTGCACCACGAACTGTTTCGTCCCGATGGTGAAGGTCCTTGACGAACTCGTGGGTGTGAACACGGGTCTCATGACGACGATTCACGCATACACCAATGACCAGAACTTGCTGGATTTGCCACACAAGGACCTGCGACGGGCACGCGCTGCCGCCATCAATATCGTCCCATCGTCAACCGGAGCTGCGCGAGCAACGAGTTTGGTTCTTGAGGCGATGAAGGGTCGCCTCGATGGCACGTCACTTCGAGTCCCCGTGCCCACGGGCTCCATCACCGACTTCACCGCAATCACGCGTTCGACCACGGTCGAAGAGATCAACCAGGCCTTTGCTGCCGCTGCCCAATCCTCTTTGGCCGGAGTGTTGGTCTACACCGAGGACCCGATTGTGTCGTCTGACATTGTCGGCAGCCCTGCGTCGTGCACTTTCGACGCCGGAATGACAATGGTGCAACGAATCGACGACAGCTCGTCGCTGGTGAAGATTTTCGGGTGGTACGACAACGAATGGGGATACTCCAACCGGTTGGTTGACCTGGCATCCCACATCGGTCGCCGTTCGTGAATCTTCCATCAATTTCGCGATGGACCGCGCTCCGCGGAGCGAAGGTGCTTGTGCGGGTTGATTTCAACTGTCCGGTGACGGGGGATGGCGCCGACCGCCGCGTCGCTGATGACTTCAGGATTCGCGCCGCCATCCCGCTGCTGATGGAATTGAAAGCCGCGGGTGCATCGGTGACGGTCTGCACCCACTTCGGTCGACCGGCGGGCCGACCTGATGAGCGTTACTCCGTTGAACCGGTTCGCCGCCGGCTCAACGAGTTGATCGACGGCGTGGAGCTGCTGGAGAACCTCCGGTTCAATCCCGGCGAGGAGTCGAATGACCCTGCATTCGGGGCAGGGCTCGTTCGCGGGTACGACTTTTACGTCAACGAAGCCTTCGGTGCGTCACACCGTGCTCACGCCTCCATCATGGTTCCGCCGACTCTGATCCCGAGTTCTGCCGGCCCGAACCTCATTCGCGAAGTGAATGCGATTTCTACCGCGCTCGATTCACCCAAACGCCCGTTGGTCGCGATTGTGGGTGGCGCGAAGGTCAAGGACAAACTCGGCATCGTCAAGTCGCTGGTGGACCGTGCGGACAAGGTGATTGTGGGCGGGGGGATGGCTTACACGTTCTCCGTCGCCCTCGGTCGAAAGATTGGCGACTCGTTGTTCGACGAGCAGTTTGTCGAAGAATGCGCAACGCTCTTGGAAACCGGCAAGGTTTTGATCCCGGTGGACGGTTGGGCGCTCCCCACTGGTACGCCATTTGGCTCGGCCGATGGTGGTGTTGCGCCCACACGATTCGAGCGTGACGTACCCGATGGATGGCAAGGCCTCGACATTGGCCCATCAACGGCGGACTTGTTTGCGCAGTCGATTTCGCAAGCGGGGACGCTGCTGTGGAATGGACCCATGGGCGTTTTTGAGGACCCCCGGTTCCGCTCGGGGACCGAGCGGGTAGCCCGAGCCGTGGCGAGTGCGGACGCGTACTCAATCGTCGGCGGGGGTGACTCGGTGGCAGCTGTTCAGATGTTTGGGCTGGAGGACCAGGTGTCATTCGTGTCGACTGGCGGTGGCGCGTCGCTTGAGTTGGTCGAATTCGGGGATCTTCCCGGATTGCGAGCCCTGAGAGAAAGTCCTTGGAATTGATGATGGGTGCACTCGTTGTTGGCAACTGGAAAATGAATCTCGATTTTGTTGAGGCGATTCACCTGACACAGCAAATGGGTGTGATGCTGCGCAACCAGCCACTCAATTCAACTGAATTGGTGGTCGCGCCGCCTTTCGTTGATCTCCGGTCGGTCAGTTCGGTGGTGGAGTCGGAGAAGATCCCCGTTCAGATCGCCGCACAGCACATGAACGCCCACGACGCAGGGGCCCACACCGGTGAGGTCAGCGCGCGAATGCTTCGACGTCTCTCTGTGTCATCTGTGATCGTGGGTCATAGTGAGCGCCGGCAGAATTACGGAATGACGGATGAGGATGTTGCGTCAACGATGGCGACCGCTATTCGTTCCGACTTCACTCCGATTTTGTGTTGTGGTGAGTCGCTCGAGGTTCGCGAGGCGGGGGACGAGACCCATTTCGTTGCAACTCAGATTGGGTCCGCTCTCGGTGGACTTTCTGAGAAGGACCGCGATCGAGTTGTGATCGCCTACGAACCAATCTGGGCAATCGGTTCGGGTGTGGCAGCCGACACGTCGGCCGTCTCGGAAATGACGAGTTCGATTCGCTCGACACTCGCGTCTCTGGGCGTGACCTCCGGTCGGGTGCTCTACGGGGGGTCAGTGACCGCCGAGAATGCCAATGACCTGCTTGCTGCAGGAGTGGACGGGTTTCTGGTGGGCGGTGCGAGCCTCAAGGCCGAAAGTTTCCTCGCCATCGCCCGGTCATGCGACGACTGGTATTCTCGGAAGCGCTAAATCGGGGGTATCGAATGCTGACGTGGATCGTGGTGGCTATTGAGGCGGTGTCGGTGGTTGCCCTCATTTTCCTCGTGTTGCTTCACTCGGGTCGCGGCGGCGGTATCTCGGCGATGATGGGCGGTGCTTTCAACCAGATGGCCTCGGGCTCGACGGTGGTGGAACGCAATCTTGACCGCCTCACAATCGCCGTGGCCCTGGTGTTCGCGTTCGCAACCCTCGCGCTCGACCTGCGATTGCAGTAGTGGTGCGGGCGGCTCTCGCCCGTCTGCTGGGCGTAACGCTGGTTCTGGCCAGCCTGACGATTCCGCTGACGGCATCAGCCAAACCGTTGCCCACGCAGACGGCGAGGGATTCCACCATTCAAGTTGTTCTCCCGGGGCCTCTCACCAACTGTCCCGCCTTTGACGCGCGGACCTCAGCCAGCTCTTTGGCCCTATTTGATCTAATTCGACCATCGGCATTCCTGACCAATCCCAATGACTTCTTGGTGGGTGCACAGGGGCCAATCAGTTCTGCCGAATTGATCTCGCTGACACCGCAGACCGTTCAGTACACGTTGGCTCGTGGTGCCAAATGGACCGATGGTCAACCGTTTGTGGGAAGCGACCTTGTCGCGTGGTGGCAGATGCTTCGTGGATATTCAGGAGTTGCCAGTCACGGTTACCGCGCAATCCGCTCCATGGCGGTTGAGGGTGGCAACAAAGTGACCGCAGTCTTTTCTCGTCCGTATTCGGATTGGACAACACTCTTTCGCGACGTGGAGCAGCGGGGGGCTTCCTTGTCGTGCAGTTGGAGCTCACTCCTCAGTCGGCCTTCTCTAGGCCCCTACCGTTTGGTCAGCGCCAACGAGAGGCGTTGGATACTGGCTCGCGACGAAGGTTGGCAACCTAACGGACGGCGGTTCGGTCGCGTTGTTGTCACCGTGTCGAGTCGAGTTGACTTAACGGGGGAGTCACCCGCCGTTGCCTTTGCACAACGTGTTGACCCCCTCCAGGTCTCCCTGCTGGCCTCGCATCCCATGATGCTGGGAAAGATTGGCCCCTCGAATGTTCTGGAAGAATTGGTCTTTAACAGTAAGCGTCCCGTGGCCCGGAGTTCCGCTGTTCGATTAGCACTTGGCTGGTCTATCGACCGGCTCGGGCTGATATCACGAATGTGGTCGCTGACAACCCAGTCGGTGGCAACCGCTACATCTGCTCTGTATTCGCAGGGACAGCCGGACTACCCCGGCGGCGGTCTGACGATTCCCAGTATGGCCACCACGACCACGGTTTCCGGCCCGACCGTTCCGTCGGCAGGTCAAGACTGCATCCCCTGCGCGGTACAGGTGCTCCAATCGGCCGGAGGCCAGTTGGTCGGTGGTCGGTGGAATATGCCCTCAGTTGGCCCGCTCATCATTCAACTGGGTGTTGGCCCCACGGGCGTCGATCGTGTGAGTGCCCGCGCCATTGCTCAGTCGTGGCGACGGTTGGGCGTCTCGGTATCCCTCGCGTACTACGCCACCGGAAATGCTGCGGCGGTCGCCGCCGCTTCGGGCGAAGTTGATGCGGCGGTCTTTGAGCGCCAAATGAGGGCGACCGTGCCCTTCGCCGCCCTGTCGTGGGCTGGCCCCAACTATCGCGATGGGTACCCCTCGGGCTATCGGACGGCCCAATGGAACGGCATGTTCAATCGCGCCATGTCAAACCTCAATCCAGCGACCGCTCAGGCCGACTGGGCCCAGCTGGACGCCTCACTTCTCGCGTCAGGATTTGTACGGCCGCTTTTCACCCTCCCGTCGCTCACCGAGTGGTCGAACGACGTTGCGACCGTGACCACGGGCGACTCCATCGAGGCTTTCGTTGACCAACTACCCAACTGGTCGCTCGTGTCGTCCCAGTAAAACGGCTAGACTCATCAGGCCTCGTCGGAGTGGCGGAATAGGCAGACGCGCTAGCTTGAGGGGCTAGTGCCCG
>CAWUMA010000010.1:0-13700 GCA_963923835.1 uncultured bacterium | reverse complement strand
TCGCGCGGCGGGCACTGAGCGGGACCGAGACGACCAATCGCCACCGACGCCGCGTAGTTCGCCCGGTGCGCCGCCTCGAGGGGCGAGCGGCCGAGCGCCAGACTGGAGAGAAAGACACCGTTGTGGGTATCGCCCGCACCGTTGGTGTCGACGACCGTCGCGAGTACCGCCGGAACCTGACTCACGCCTTCGCCCCGAATAGCGACCACGCAGCCCGTGTCACCACGGTGGATGACGCACCCGCTGCGGACACGACCCGCCAGTTCCGTGGCGCGCTCTTCGGCCGATCCGTCGCGACACAACGCGGTCGCCTCCTCGTCGTTCAGCAAGATCCAATCGGTCCGCTGGAGGACGGTGCCAAGAACGTTCACGTCAATGTCGCTGACTCGCGGACCGGGATCGAACGCGACGATGACCCCTTCGGGGATGGACGGCCACCACGCCAAGACCTGGTCTCGCAGCGACGGATAGACGAAGTTGTATCCGGAGACATACATCACGTCTCCCGCACGCAGTTCAATGCGCTCCAGTTCTTCAGCGGTGACTTTCTGCTCAGCCCCGGGTGACGTCACAAAAGTTCGCTCCCCCGAGGGTTCCAGCAGGACGATGCACAAACCGAGATCGAGGCCGCCCCTGTTCAGAGGCGTCAAAATACCCTCCCGAGAAAGATCGGACCTGGCGGCTTTGGCGAATGGCCCTTCACCTAAAAGTCCGGCGTACAAGGTCGGCACCCCCTGACGCGCCGCGGCGGCCATCACATTGAAGCCGCCGCCAGTAGTCACGAGGCGCTCGAATACCTCGGCGTCACCACCACGAGCGGGCAGATCGTCGACCCGCAGCACCATGTCCATCATGACCGTGTCGAGATTGACAAAGCGGCCCGCGGTCACGGCTCCACCCTACCGACGTAATTCCAGAAGCTGAGAGGCCAGGGTTCCCAAATCAAGGGTGTTGTGTCGCTCTACGTGCGAGGTGTCGGCGTCGGGAAAGACGTGGCTTCCCCACCGGGCCCCCAGCAGGGCACCGGTGATAGAAGCCATCGTGTCGGTGTCATCGCCTAACGATGCGGCGAGGCGAAGAGCACCCCACGGATCCCCTCCGCACGCCGTGGTGACCGCCACTGCGGCGGGCACCGACGCCACCGCACGCACGTCCACGCCGAAACGAGAAGCGAGAAAATCTGCCGTTTCCGCATTCACGGGTAACGGTGGACTGGCGAGAGCCTCGCGCAGGCGGGATTCGACGTCACCGTCGTCGGTCGGCACTCCCCTCACCACGCACTTCGACGCAATCCCCAATGCGAACGACGCCGCGTCGACCCAGGTGTATCCCTCAATGAGTGCGCTCGCGCATCCCGCGACGAAACCCGCCGCCCCCAGCGCCACGTCCGTCCGGTGTGTCAGAGAACTCACCATGACCACCCGCTCGACGAGCAGGTTCTCGTCGGGCGGCGTGGCGATACCTACCGGGGTGATGCGCATGGCGGCGCCATTAGTCACTCCTCGCCGACCCGTTTCCGACGGCGAGACCCCGGCGCGCCACTCCGCGAGGGCTGCTGATGTGGATGGGCCTAAGAGATCGCGCAGTCCTCGAGCCACCACTGATTTCTCCCAGGATGTGAGCATCGTGGCCATCGACTCCGGAGTGACCTGGCCGTTGCCTTCGATCAGGAGGTGGGCCACGAGTACGGACTGTTCAGTGTCGTCGGTCACGGTGCCCGCCGAAAGCCCCGGTGCGTACGGGTGATCGGCATCGGCGGAGAGCAATCCCGGGACCAGGTCGCCGTAGCGGCTCACGATCTGTTCACGTGTCAGGGACTGAGTGGGCATGCCCAACGCATCACCCAACGCCAAGCCTCTCAGCGCTCCAAACGCACGGTCGTGACGAAAGTCACTGGTCGCGGTCATCACCGTCAACGCTACTGACCCCCTTCGCACAATCACCGAAGTGCAAGTGGGTCGGTCGTACCATGGGGAGTAATCCACAAGGAGGAACTCATGTCGGACGAAGTCTCGGAAATCCTCGGCACCGGCGGGGGCAACCCGTTCAAAATTGAGGAAAACGGAATCAACGTCATCTCGGAGTCGGAGCGCAAGGGTCAGCCCCGCGAACTCTTCTGGCCCTGGTTCGGAGCCAACATTTCGGTGCTCGGCCTCGGGTACGGCGCCTACGTCTTGTACTTCGGCGTTTCGTTCTGGCAGGCCCTCGTGGTCGGTGTGATCGGAATCGTTTTCAGCTTCTGGCTCTGTGGTCTCATTTCGGTCGCCGGCCAGCGCGGATCGGCACCCACCATGGTTCTCAGTCGGGCGGCCTACGGCGTGGACGGCAACCGGCTGCCCGCCTTTATTTCGTGGTTGCTGTGCGTGGGCTGGGAGACGATCTTGAGCGTCCTCGCGGTCTTCGCCACCTCGACGGTGTTCACTCGACTTCACTGGAGCAGCGGCACCAACGTCAAAGTCGCGGCGATGCTGGTCGTGGGGGCCCTCATTATCGGCGGAGGGGTACTCGGCTTCGACGCCATCATGCGCCTGCAAGCGGTCATCACGGTTCTGACTGGCATTTTGACCGTCGTCTTCATCATTCTGTCGGCAAACCACATCCACTGGTCCCACGTCAGCGCCATCCCCAGCGGATCGCTGCAGGCCCTCATCGGGTCCCTGGTATTCGTGATGACCGGATTCGGTCTGGGCTGGGTCAACGCGGCGGCCGACTACTCCCGGTACCTGCCACGAAACTCCTCGACCCGTGGAATCGTGGGCTGGACGACCTTCGGTGCCGCCGTGGCTCCGGTCATCCTCCTGCTCTTCGGCTTATTGCTGGCTGGCTCGTCGGACAGCCTCAAGACGGCCATCGGTAATGACCCGGTAGGCGCTTTGGCCAATCTGCTGCCCACCTGGTACCTCGTCCCCTTCGCCATTGTCGCGATTCTCGGACTCGTTGGAGGTGCCGTGCTCGACATCTACTCGTCGGGCCTCTCCATGCTCTCGATGGGAATCAAGATTCCCCGTTTCGCGTCGGCGCTTGTGGACGGCGTGATCATGGTGGGCGGAACGATTTACCTGGTCTTCAAGGCGAACAATTTCCTCTACCAGTTCGAGGGATTCCTCATCACCATCGGCGTTCTCATCGCATCGTGGGCGGGTGTGTTCCTCGCCGATCTCAGCCTGCGCCGCAAGCCCTACGTCGACGGCGACCTGTTCACCTCGAGTGGCCGCTACGGCAGTGTGCAAATCATGCCGCTCGGCATCACCATCGTGTCCACGCTCATTGGTTGGGGGCTCGTCACGAACACGTTTGCGTCGTGGCTGACGTGGCAGGGTTACTTCCTCGCACCTTTCCACCTCGGCGGAAAGACCGGTCAGTGGGCCGGAGCCAACCTGGGCGTACTGGCCGCACTGGTCGTGAGCTTTGTGCTGACTCGTTTCGCCCAGGTGTCAGCGGTGAAATCACAAGAAGCCTGAGCGAACCCACGGATTCGAATCATTCATCGCCGAATGGCGGGCGACACGCCAACGCCTTGACGTTCAAAGTTGGCTTTCAACTGTCTTTCAATTCATTGGGGTGCAAATCCAGCATTTCCTAAACTAAGGCTGAGGGCGAAGAAGGGTGCACATGCGCATCGGCGTACTTACTGCGGGGGGTGATGCCGCAGGGCTCAACGCGGCCATCCGTGCCCTCGGGGTGCGGGCTCTAAACGACGGACACGAAATTCTCGGAATTCAAAATGGCTGGGCCGGGCTTGTCGGAGAGATGGACGCAGTCTCTTTTGGTCGCCGCGAGATTGAAGGACTAGTCGGCCAAGGTGGCACGATTTTGGGAACCAGCCGTTACAACCTTGACGACCCCGCTGGTGGTCGCGAACAGGTTCTGGCCACCATCATGAAAAACCTCGATGCCGTAGTCGCCATCGGAGGCGATGGGACGCAGCGAATCGCAAACTGGTTAGCCGAACATGGCGCCCCCATCGTTGGTATCCCCAAGACCCTCGATAACGATCTCGTCGGAACCCAGTACTGCATCGGCTTCGACACCGCGGTATCCATCGTCGCGGAATCGATTGACCGTCTCCAAACGACGGCCGCCTCGCACCACCGCGTGATTGTCGTCGAAACAATGGGCCGGTACGCCGGATGGATTGCGGCGCTCGGTGGACTCGCCGGTGGAGCCGACCTCGTGGTCATTCCCGAATTCCCCATGTCGCTGGACGAAATCGACGCCCACGCCACCCGTCGCAAAGACGAAGGTTTCGGGTATTCCATTATCTGCGTCGCCGAAGGAGTCACCCTGGCGAGTCTCGGCGGCAGTGAGGTCGGCGAACCCCAACGTGACGCCATTGGCCGCGTCAGACTCGAAACACGCGGCGTCGGCCACTACCTGGCCACGCGACTCGAGGAACGAGGCCACCGTGAAACGCGTACGACGGTCCTCGGCCACGTGCAGCGCGGAGGAACTCCCACGGCCCACGACCGCATCTGGGCGACGGGGCTGGGCGCCGCTGCTTACGACGCCGTCGCCGGTGGTCGTTTCGGCGTGATTCCCGTCGTTCGAAACGACACCATGGTCGAAGTCCCTCTCCACGAGGTGACCCAGGGCCAGCGCACGGTGCCCCGCGAGGTCTACGACCTCTGTGCCGCCTTCTTCTAAGACCTACTGGTCGCCGTAGAAGACCCAGTGCGCCGCGTGCGGCGTGAGCCACAGCGCCAGTAACGCGCCGAGAACGAGCGATGACGCGACGAGCCACAGCCGAGCGGGGGCGCCGCGCACGGCCCGTCGACCCGCGGGGAACCAGTCACCGGGTGCTTCGCGAGCGGTGTCCACGATGTGGCCCAGCACGTGCACCGACGTCGCCACGAACCACAAGATGAACGAGGCCTTGTGCACAAAGAAGAATCGCTGACCCCACGTGGACGATGACGCGACCAGGATCAACGCGATTCCCGACACCACGACAATCACCGAGAGAAGAACAACGAATGGGCCTAGCAAGCGGAGGAGAAGCGGTGGCGGCCCTTTGCGGGTGTACGGGGTCGATCCGGTGTAGTACCGGACAATTCGCCATGAGGTCGAGCCGATCTTGGCCAAAAGAGGCGGCGTCAACACCAAACCCACCGCGACGTGCCAGGTCAGGAGGGGGCGAATGGCCACGATGGTGAGACCCTCCACCGCGAGGAGCACAAAGAGGATCACCGCGAAATTCACGGTAACCCGGGTATTGCCCTCGACCGACTGGTCGTCCACTTCGCGAATAGCCACGGGCGTCGCCTAGAGCTTCGAGCGGTGTACGGCCTGGACTTCGGTAAAGGCCTCGAGGCCCCAAATACCGTTCTCGGTGCCGACGCCGCTCCACTTGAATCCGCCGAAGGGCTGGTTCGGGGCCAACTGGAGGTGGGTGTTCACCCAGATGGTGCCGCACTCGAGTTGGCTGGCCACCTGCGCCGCCCGCTCGGTGTCGCCACCCCAAACCGAACCCGACAGGCCGAAGTTCGTGTTATTCGCCCGCTCGAGAACCTCGTCCACACTCCGGTACGTCATGACCGGGAGGGCTGGGCCGAACTGTTCCTCGTCCACGATGCGCAACCCTTCGTGGGCGCCCGTCAAGATCGTCGGCTGGAAGAAGTATCCGGCCCCATCCATGGCGGCGCCACCGGTCACCGCCGTCGCGCCGTGAGACAGCGCGTCGGACACCAACATCTTGACGCGCTCGTATTGGGGCGCATTGTTGATGGGTCCGAGCTTCGTTGCGGGGTCGGTGCCGTCTCCGACCACGATGGAGGCGGCGCGCTCCGCGAGCACCTCAACGACTTGAGCGTGCAGTGATTCGGGCACGTAGACGCGCTTGATTGCCGAGCACACCTGACCGCAGTTGTTGAATGCGGACTCGAAGATGGCGTTGCCGACCACGACCGGGTCGGCGTCATCGAGAACGATGGCGGGGTCGTTCCCACCGAGTTCCAACGTCAACCGCTTGAGGTCCGGAGCCGCCGACGCGGCCACTTTGCGTCCGGTCGCCGTTGAGCCAGTGAATGAGATCTTGCGGGGCACGGGGTGCGACGTCATCATCGCCCCGAGTCCGTCGCCGCCACTCACGGCGTTCAAGACGCCCGCCGGGAGTGCATCCTGGAGAAGTTCCACCGTCTTCAGCGTCGCCAACGGGGTGAAGGGTGACGGCTTGAGCACCATCGTGTTGCCGGCCACGAGTGCGGGCGCAATCTTCCAGAAGGCCAGCACCAACGGGAAGTTCCACGGCGTGATTCCCGCCACGACGCCAATGGGGCGACGCACGACTTCGACGTGGGCAAAGTCGTCGTCACGCAGAACAACCCGAGGGCTCTCCAGGTTGGCGTAGTAGTTCAGCCACGCCGCCGACGCGAAGACTTCCATTTGCGCGTCGGCAAGAGGCTTGCCCTGCTCGGCCGTCAGGATGGGCGCAATCACACCCACCGACGCGGTGAGTACCTCGGCCGCCTTCACAAGAGCGGCTCGTCGAGCACCGTCGTCGAGCTTCCAGGTGGAGTAGGCGCGAGCGGCGGCCCCGAAGGCCCGGTCCAGCTGGTCCTGAGAACACTCGGGGGCGTGCGCGAAAACCTGTTCGGTCGCGGGATTGATGACCCCGAACGTTTCCCGAGCCTCCACCAACTCGCCGTCGATAACCAGTCGAAAATCGGACATCTGCATCTCCTTGGGACGTGCCACTCCGAAGATAGTCCCGACCAACGCCAGCCAGTCGCTGCTCCGACCTGGCCTACAGTGACGACAGTCCCAAGAAAGGTGCCGCCGTGGAAGTGGGAATCTCAATCGGTAGTGCCTACTACGACGGTTCCAACTGGGAAGACCTCGTCGAACTCGTCCGCGCCGCCGATCGTCTGGGTTGTCACTCGGCGTGGTCGGCCGAAGCGTGGGGCATGGAGTCGACCACCCCACTGGCCTACCTCGGGGCGTTGACCAGCAACATCAAACTCGGCACGGGCATCATGCAGGTCACCGCGCGCACGCCATCGATGGCCGCGATGACCGCGCTGACCCTCGCCCGCATCACCCACAATCGGTTTCTTCTCGGCCTGGGGGTGAGCGGTCCTCAGGTAGTGGAAGGGCTCCACGGCGCGCCGTTCGACAAGCCCCTGACGCGACTCCGCGAATACATCGAGATTCTTCGTCAGGGACTACGGGGGGAGAAGATTGCCCTCGACGGTGAGCACTACGTACTCCCCCGACCCGGTGGCGAAGGCAAGTCACTTCGGCTGTCGATGCCGCCGAATCCCGGCATCCCGCTCTACCTCGCGACGCTCGGGCCCAAGATGCTGGAACTCACCGGTGAGGTGGCCGACGGTTGGTTGGGCACGAGCTTCATTCCCGAAGTGGGTTCTCTCTTCACTGACCACCTAGCGGCGGGTGCCGCCAAATCGGGACGGACCCTCAAGGACCTTGACCTGCAGATCACCGCAACCATCGAAATTGGGCAGAACGTCGAGGAGCTCATCAACCGCTACCGACCCCGAGCCGCCTTCACCCTTGGTGCGATGGGATCGGCCAACACGAACTTCTACAACGCGGCCTACTCGCGCGCCGGCTACGCCGACATGGCGAGTGAGGTGCAACAACTGTGGGTGGCGGGTCGCAAGGAAGATGCAATGGCCGCCGTCACCGACGACTTCGTGCTCAAGGCATTCATGATTGGTACCGAAGAGATGGTTCGCGATCGCGTCCGAGTAACCAAGGAAGCGGGAATCACCACGCTCCGGGTTGCCCCGATGGGCCTCACGCGCGATGAACAGATCGAGAATCTCGAGCACATCATCGACGTGGTGAAAGGCTGAACGGCACCTCACCGGGTTGTCACATCACCGTCGCGGACTTCGTGGACCCGGAGGTTGAGGTAGTGCGTCACTCCGAGTGAGTCGCTACCGGTCGGTTGAGATCGTGCGCGTACTGCGACCACGAGCCAGGAAACAGACGTTTGGTGCCGAGCCCCACCCACTCCATGGTCAAGAGGTTGTGGCACGCGGTGACACCCGATCCGCAATACGAAATCACGTCCGTGCCTGGCGTGACGCCAGCGGCCTCAAAGATCTGTCGAACGACGTCTGAATCTCTCAAAATCTGCCCTTCAATGTTCTCCCGACACGGGACGCTCATGGCGCCTGGAATATGGCCGAACCGTGGATCAACTTGATCTGGCGCGCCTTCGTATCGGTCACGATTTCGTGCGTCAATCACCAGGCGAGAGGGGTCACTCGCCTCGTCAATAGTGGCCAACCTTTCCCGCGGCCAGGGAGTTGGCGTAAAAGCTGCCCGATGGCGCGCAGGTGACGGGCCGGATTTGGTGTCGCCAAATACGGAGAGCCCGCCGTCGAGTACGGCGGCGGAGTGGCCGGTCACCCGCAACATCCACACCAGCCGAGCAGCGATGACGCCACCGGCATCGTCGTAGGCGATGACGACCGTGTCATCGCCGATGCCGTGTGCGGACATGCCTTCAGCGAACACCTCGGGACTGGGGAGTGGGTGACGCCCCACGGCCGGCGACGCGGGACCCGCGAGCCACTCCTCTAGTTCGATGTAGATAGCGCCCGGAGCGTGCACCGATTCATATTCGTCGCGCCCCGATCGGCCGTCGAGGTACCACCGCACGTCGGCCAACACGACATCTCCCGAGATACGAAGAAACTCCTCGCGTCCGATGAAAGGCGCAAAAGGGGTTCGGTACGTCGCCATAAAGACATTCTTCAACATTTCGATTTCACTATCGCTGGAATGTGGCCGATACCGATACCCTTACCCTCTGTCTGCTCACTCACGAGCATGACGTCAGAGAGGTTCTTGTGGATCCGCACCCGCAGACGGCCGAAATAGCCAGCTGGAGTGCCAGTGCTCTCGCCGAGCATTTGGCCGCCGGTGACATCACCAGCGTTGCCTACGTCGAATCTCTGATTGAAAGAGCGCAAGCGATTGACGACGAGAGTTCTTCCGTGGCGTTACGTTCTATTGCCGCGCTGTCAGATGACGCCATCGATCAAGCCCGGGAGCGTGACCGTGAACGCCGAGATGGCCAACCCCGTGGCCCGCTCCACGGCATCCCCGTTCTTGTTAAAGACAACATTGAGGCAATAGGCCTTCCGGGAGCGGCCGGTTCAACCGCGTTGACGTCGTCGGGGCGTGACGCCCCGCTGGTGTCATCCCTTCGACAGGCCGGGGCCATCATCTTGGGCTCCACCAACCTCAGCCAATGGGCCAACATCCGCTCTCCTCGATCAAGTAGCGGCTACTCGGCGCGTGGCGGTTTGGTAGTGAATCCCTGGGCACTCGACCGCTCCGCCGGCGGTTCGTCGTCGGGTTCCGGGGCTGCCGTGGCGGCGGGCTTAGCCCCAATAGCAATAGGAACCGAGACTGATGGTTCCATCGTCTGTCCATCTTCACTCAATGGTGTCGTTGGACTAAAGCCAACGGTCGGCGCGATTTCTCGCGGCGGAATTGTCCCGATTAGTCACTCCCAGGACAGTCCCGGACCGATGGCGCGAACAGTGGCTGATATTGAACTATGCACTCGAGCTCTCATGTCGGTGAGCGAAGCGTCAGATGTACGAATTGTTGATGCCACCAATTGGAGGACCGGCCACCCCGCCACCGATGCCATCATCAATGACGTTGTATTCAAACTCGGTCGGAATACGAACATAACCCGGCGAAAGGCGAATGAGTCCAGTAATGAAGTGGGAGATGACGAACTTCATGTCCTACTGGCGGAGTTAAAGGACGGCCTCGACACTTATTTAGGCTCTCGCCCAGAAGCAACCGTGCGATCACTCGTGGAAGTGATTGATTACGAAAATCAAAATTCCGGCACAGAAATGGCACACTTTGGCCACGAGTTCTTCGAACGCGCCGTCAAGTCAGGCGGAACGAATACCAGTGCATACTTTGACGCTCGCCGACGAAATCTTGATTGGGCCACCACCACTCTCAACGACCTACTCGAGGGGCATTCGGTGGCCATCGCAGCCGCGTACGGCCCGGCGTGGAAAATCGATCTTGTCAATGGTGATCAAGTCAGCCATTCATCAACGTCGATTCAAGCCACGGCCATCGCCGGCTGGCCAATCCTGTGCATTCCGGTCGGACTTGTCGATGACCTTCCCGTCGGCTTAACCATGTTCAGCCGGCCGGGTGACGAAGCCGAACTGCTTGCCGCTGCGAAATTGGTCGAACGGGAGTTAGAAGGCGTTGAATTCAGGCCCACACTGCGAACACCGACTCGGGGCTGACCGCAAATCGGCGGATGTTCAGTGTTGGCCTACGGTGTGGGAATGGTGACCGGGCGAACCAAGACTCCGTGGTGGGGCGTCGTTTTGAACACACCCGACCCCAGTGGATTGGCGCACTTTTACAGTCAAATTCTCGGTTGGGAAGTCGTTCGAGCCGAGAAGAATCAGGCAACAATTCGAATGCCCAACGCTCCGACCTACATCGCATTTCAGCGAGATGACGATTTCGTTCCACCGTCGTGGCCGACGCATTCTGACCACGTGGGCATGACTCACCACCTCGACATTGGCGTCGATGACCTCGCCCTCGGCGTCGAATTCGCTATATCAATAGGAGCCACGGAAGAAAACTTCCAACCTCAAGAAGAAGTTCGCGTTCTCCGTGACCCATCGGGGCATCTCTTGTGTCTCTATCTCGATCACGATCCGAGCTACTAGAGAAGCCAGATTCTTTGTCGTCACGTCGAAAGTTTCAGAAGCTTGCCGACGAATTGGGGAACCTAGGTTGACCAAATGGAACTAGAGCAGGCCGGAGCAGTCATCGAATGGCGAGGACCCGCGCCCTTCTTTTTCCTCGAGTTCCATGGGGAAAATGCCGACGTCATCAATTCAATGTCGCCAGCAGTGACCTACGGGTGGGGCGTGGTGCCCGTGCGGGCCATCATCGGGAGTTCTCTTTTTGTAACTTCGCTGATTCCCCGCCACGGCGCATACTTACTTCCCATCAAGAAAGCGGTTCGGGAATCCGAAGGAATTTCAGTTGGGTCCCACGTCAGCGCAATCATCACGATATGACTCACCGCCTTAATTGAAATCAATAAAGACAGAAGTCGCGTGCCCCCGGCAGGATTCGAACCTGCGCTCACGGTTTAGGAAACCGATGCTCTATCCCCTGAGCTACGAGGGCGGACAAGTAGCCAGTGTACGAGGCAAAGCAACACGAGGACTGAAGCCATCAGCGTGGCCTAGATCCATCCCATTCAACCTCGAGATAGGTAATTGGGCGACCGGACTCATCACGCGAAATGACCTAGTTTCGCTCCGTGATCCCGACCGCCATACGACGTATTTCGAATTATGGGGTTGTTCTCGGGGTGCTCGCGCTGTCGACCGTGGCGCCATCGAAAGCTGAATCGGCACCGTACCCCGTCACTCCCCCGCAATACCCCGCCTTCTTAACCGCTATGTGTCCACCGGAGCCGTCTGGGCCACTCGAGAATGCGCCGAACGCGGTTGAAGGTGGGCGCACCGTGGCGCTCACCTTCGACGATGGCCCCGGCCCCTCGGTACCCCCGATCATCACCGTGCTCGAGAAGTATCACATCCGTGCCACATTTTTGAATGACGACACCCAGTGGCCGTCGTACTTGAGGACCGAGTTCAACGACGGCTATCTGATGGGCAATCACACGGGAAATCACACGTTGCTCACGGGGCTCACACTCGGTCAGCAACTGACCGAGATCGACCGATCGGTGATGAAGACTTACTCGGCCACCAAGACGGTGACCTGCGCGTTCCGTCCGCCCTACGGCGGCTACGACGCAAACACCATCAGGGCGGCGGCGATTCGGCGCGTGGGGATGTGGATGTGGAACGTCGGCACCGGCGACTTTTTGGCTCAAGGATCGGACTCGCCCTACTGGATACGGCACATCTGGACGAGCGCTCTGGGCCCGGGGCTCCGACTCGCCCACCCCACCGTGTTGCTGCACGACCAGCACCATCCAATGCCCGCCACCGTGGATGCTCTCCCCATCATCATTCAGGGATTCTTGAGTCACGGTTACACGTTCGTGGACCTGCTGGGCCGAAGTGGTCAGCCCAATACGTGCCCCGGGGCGACCCCCGCCCCGTACGGCACGGACGGAACTTCGCTTCAGGCCGATCAGACCCTCTCCAGCGGTGCATCTCTTGTTTCACCGAATGGGGAGTTCACCCTCACCATGCGCACTGACGGAAATCTGGCCGTGACACTGACCGGCGGACGAACACTGTGGACGAGTGGCACAGCGGGCAACTCTGGCGCCGTCGCGATCATGGATGGCCACGGCGTTCTCCGCGTCACCGACGGCTCGAATGTGCTCTGGTCATCGGGGCCGGCGAATGCAGCGACGCGCACGGTGTTAGGCAACAACGGAAACCTCGTCACCGCAGACGGAACACACGCAACCTGGTCAAGTAATAGCGCCCTCACCGAACTGCACTCGGGCGATCGACTGCTTCCTGGATGGTCCGTCTACTCGCCCAATGGCCGGTGTGCGTTCACTCAGGCACTGAACGGATCGCTCCGACTTCGTTCCGCCAACGGAATGACGATTTGGTCGAACGGCGTCCGGGCGCCGGGAGCCTCGACCACGCTCGTCAACTCGGGTTCACTCGTCAGCGTGATGGCCGGCACGGCGGTGTGGAACTCGCGGATGACCCGTGTGGGTGACTGGATTCGCGTCACCAACACTGGCCACGTCGAATTCCGGACCGCCGGAGGGATCTTGTTCTTCGTGACCCCTTAGGCCGCGAGACCCGAAATGTCGATTCCGCGGTCGGCGTAGAAGGAAACCAGTTCCCCGGGTGCGAAGGGGGCGATGTCGGCGCCGACCTCGCGCGGGTGGAAAACGATCGGAGCCACGTCGGGTAGCGGCTCGTTGTTGACCACGGCACCCAGGAATCCGTACGCCTCGCGCACGGCGGCGAGCAGCTTGAGCTGAATTCCCTGGTCGTCGGGGACGGTCGACGCGGCCACATTGAACCGGGTGAAGAACTCATATTTCCAATAGCCGAATCCGTCCAACTTCCAGGCGATATTCCGGAGTTGCACGCACAGCCAGCTCAGTTCACCGACGTATCGGGTCACCGACCAGTACGGGTCGGGGTAGAAGCCGCCGGGTTGGGGCTTGGGCTCCTCGGCCACGACGCACACGTCGGCGCCACCCCACGGCTCTTCGGTTCCGATGCGTCCCGCCACAATGTCAGCGGCCAGAGCATCCAGTTTTGTCAGAGGGTTTTTCATGCCCTTCACGCTACGAAGGGGGTGTGACACGGTCCAGGAGGCCGCTACTCCAGCGAGTTCAAAAACTCATTCACCACGGACATGTAGCGGTCCCGCTCCTCCACGAAGGGCATGTGACTCGATTCTTCAAATATCTCCCAACGCACGTCAGGGATTCCATCAAAGAAGGGCTGTACGCAGGCCGGCGTCGCCTCGTCGTATCGACCCGACAGAAGAAGGGTGGGAACCGAGATCGAATTCACCCGGTCCACCACCGACCAGTTCTTTAACGTCCCGATGCAGAAGAACTCGTTGGGGCCGTTCATCGTCAGATACACCGTGTTGTCCTCGTCCATGAACTGCATGGTGCGGAGCACTTCGGGCGGATTCGGAATGACCCGACACACGTGCAGGTCGTAATACCGCTGGGTCGCCTCAAGGTAGGCCGGGTC
>CAWUMA010000009.1:0-14773 GCA_963923835.1 uncultured bacterium | reverse complement strand
TTCATCGTTGAAGGAAACTCGGCCGGTGGTTCGGCCAAGGATGCTCGAAACCCCAAGAATCAGGCGATTCTGCCTATTCGCGGAAAGATTCTCAACGTTGAAAAAGCCCGCACCGACAAGATTCTGAAGAACAACGAAATTCAGGCACTTATTGCGGCCATTGGGGCTGGCGTGGAGGCCGACTTCGATGTCACCAAAATTCGGTACGACAAGATCATTCTGTTGGCCGACGCTGACGTTGACGGAAGCCACATTCGTACGTTGCTGCTGACTTTCTTCTTCCGTCAGATGACGGAATTGGTGAATGCCGGCCATGTGTACGTGGCACAGCCCCCGCTGTACTCGACACTGGTGGGCAAGGAGAAGGTCTATCTCCGAGATGACGCCGCCAAGGCCGCTTTCCTGGCCGAGCACCCGGATCACAAACACGACTTCCAGCGTTTGAAGGGTCTCGGCGAGATGGACTTCGACGAGCTGCGCGACACGACCATGGACCCCACGAAGCGCGCGTTATTGCAGATCACCGTGGAGCAGGCCGCACTTGCGGACGAAGTGTGCTCCATCCTCATGGGTGACGACGTTCCCCAGCGACGTCACTTCATCCAAACGAACGCCAAAGACGTCCGCTTCTTGGACATTTAGGAGACGACATGGCTACGCGCAAATCAAAGGGCTCGGGCGGCGACACTCCGCCACCCGCCGAAGAGGTTCTCGGCTACATCGAACCCATCGAGATCAATCTCGAAATGGAACGCTCCTTCTTGGAGTACTCGATGTCGGTCATCGTTTCACGCGCACTGCCGGACGTGCGTGACGGCCTCAAGCCCGTTCACCGTCGCATCCTCTATTCCATGTTCGACCAGGGACTTCGTCCCGACCGACCCCACACCAAGTGCGCGAAGGTGGTCGGAGAAGTGATGGGTACCTATCACCCCCACGGCGACAGCGCCATCTACGACGCCCTGGTTCGAATGGTGCAGGACTTCTCCATGCGCCACCCCCTCGTGAGTGGCCACGGAAACTTCGGCGGTACCGGTCCGGACGAAGGTGCGGCCGCCATGCGCTACACCGAGTGCCGCCTGGCCCCGCTCGCGCTCGAACTCCTCGATTCCATCGACGAAGAAACCGTTGATTTCGAGCCCAACTACGACAACTCGACGCAGCAACCCACCGTGCTGCCCTCGCGATTCCCGAACCTTCTGGTGAACGGGTCGCAGGGGATTGCCGTGGGTATGGCCACGAAGATCCCGCCCCACAACCTCGGCGAGGTTATTGACGCCACGCTCCACCTCCTCGAGCACCCCGACGCCAGCCCGGACGATCTCATGAAGTTCGTCAAGGGCCCGGACTTCCCAACGGGTGCCCAGATTCTCGGCCGACAAGGAATTCTCGATGCATACCGAACTGGTCGTGGCTCGGTCAAGATGCGCGCCATCGCGGAAATCGAAGAGACCAACCGTGACACGAGGATTATCGTCACCGAGTTCCCTTACGAAGTCTCGGTGGAGTCGGTCGAGGAGAAGATCTTTGAGTTGGTGAAGTCGGGCGAACTGGACGGGATTTCGTCCATGCAGAACGACTCGGCCGGCCGTCAGTCCCGCCTGGTCATCAAGCTCAAGCGTGACGCCAACGCCAACGTGGTGCTCAACAAGCTGTTCAAGAACACCGCACTCCAGACCACCTTCGCCATGAACACCCTCGCTCTGGTCGATGGAGTACCACGGACGCTGAATCTGGCCCAGGTGCTGACGCATTACATCGCGCACCAGGTTGAAGTGGTCACCCGCCGGACCCAGTTCCGCTTGCGAAAGGCCGAAGCCCGGGCGCACATCGTTGAAGGCCTCCTTCGTGCCATCGACATGCTCGACCAGGTCATCGCCACCATCCGTGGATCGGACGACCGTTCAGCGGCTCGCATCGCCCTCATGGCGGCCCCGTTCGAGTTCTCGGAGGAACAGGCCAACCACATTCTCGACATGACCCTTGGTCGTCTGACGCGCCTGGGTCGCAGCGAGTTGGAAGAAGAAATGGCTCGTCTCCGTGAGACGATTGCCGAACTGCAGTCGATTCTGGCCTCGGACGCCAAGTTGCGTGGGGTCATTTCGACCGAAATGTCGGCAATCCGCGACAAATTCGCCACCGACCGCCTGACGGCCATCGTGAACGACCCAGGTGAACTCGGCGTGGAGGACCTGATTGACGATGAGGAGATCGTCATCACGATGACCCAGGCCGGTTACGTCAAGTCCGTAGCCGCCGGCTCGTTCCGAGTCCAGGGTCGCGGTGGTCGCGGAGTGCAGGGAGCGAAACTCAAAGACGAAGACTTCGTCGACCAGATCATCCACACCACATCGTTGGCGTACCTTCTTCTGTTCTCGAACCGTGGCCGGGTGTTCCGACTCCGAGGACACGAGATTCCAATGAAGGAACGCACCGCAAAGGGAACGGCGATTGTCAACCTCTTGAATCTCGCACCCAACGAGTCGATTCAGGCGATTATCGCCACCGACGACTTCCCCGAGGACAAGTTCCTCGTGTTCGCCACGGCGAACGGCACCGTGAAGAAGACGGCGTTCAGTGAGTACGACAAGTCGCGCCGGGAAGGCTGGATCGCCATCAAGTTGCGCGACGGTGACGAGGTTGTCCGAGTGGTGCCCACCGGAGGAGACGACGATCTCATTGTTCTGACCTACCGCGGTATGGCCATTCGATTCAATGAGGAAGAGGTCCGCGAAGTGGGGCGTGACGCCGCCGGCGTTCGCGGCATCAAACTCAAGGCGGACGATCGTGCCATTTCGCTCGATGTGGTGAGGGACGACGCGGATCTTTTGCTGGTCACCGACAACGGTTACGGCAAGCGCGTGAAGGTTGATCGCTTCAACCGCCAGGGTCGGGGTGGCCAGGGGGTGCGCGCCATCAAGCTGACGGCCGCCCGTGGATTCGTGGCGGCGGCCTTCATGGCCGGCATCAACGACGAGGTTCTGCTCGCGTCAACGGGCGGTGTATTGATTCGCACCGCCGTCCGGGAGATTTCGTCCCAGGGTCGCGACGCGTCCGGGGTTCGAGTGATGAACCTGGACGAGGGACACCATGTCGCCACCGCGGCGTGTGTCCCCGCTGATCAAGAGAGTTGAGCGCGACGGGCCCACGCCCGTTGCATCACATCCAACAGGGCTTCAGGCGACTGCGCTCCCACAACCATGAAACGCCCGTCAATCACCATCGAAGGGACACCGGTGATGCCCAGTTCGAGCGCCTGCGCCTCGTCCGCACGAACATCATCGACCCAGTCGTTACCGCCCCAAAGCGTTTGTGACCCGGTCACGCCCACCTCGTTGGCGAGTTGATCGAGCACCACGTGGCTGCTGATCAGGAGCCCTTCGCCGAAGTACGCACGAAAGAGGCGTTCCGCCATGGCGAGGGCGAGACCCTGCGAACCCGCCAGCGCGATGAGCCGGTGTGCATCAAAGGAGTTTCCGACCCGCGCTTTCTCGAAGTGCCATTCCATTCCGAGCGCCGCGGCCTCCGCCTCAAGTTTCCGATGAAAGGCTTCGGCCTGCTCGACCGGCATCGAGTATTTGCGGGCGACCAGTTCGGCCAAGGGTGTCGAGACCTCGGCCGGAGTGCGGGTATCGAGTTCGAAAGCCCGGGGCCGGATGACCACGTGCTCGCGGTGTTCGAATTGCTCCACCGCCCGCTGGAGTTGAACCGAGCCCAGGTAGCAGAACGGGCAGACGACGTCGCTCCACACGTCAATCACGAAATCAGTCACGTTCCCACACTGGCACATAGTGGGTCGTCGGGCAGAATGGATGTTCCATGATTATCGCCCGTGAACTCGGCCTGGAAATCGGCCCCCGTCGCCTTCTCGAGACGGTCTCGTTCACCGTGGGCAACGGTGAAAAGGTGGCCCTGGTCGGGCGAAACGGAGCGGGTAAATCAACCCTTCTGTCGGTTCTCCTCGGACGGTCACCCGAGCACGTGCGGGTGACCGGCTCCGTGTCGCACCAGGGAACGTTAGGCTTCTTACCCCAGGAACCGGTACCGGGTGGTCTGGGAGTTGAACCCATCGGCTTGTCCCACATCCTGAGTGCCCGGGGTCTCGACGCACTGGATGCTTCGATGCAGGCGGCGCGTCACGCGCTGGCGTCTGACCCCACGACCGAGAACATCGAACGGTTCACGTCTCTCGAGGAGGAGTTCCGGGAGCGAGGTGGTTACGAGGCCGAATCCGAAGTGGCTCGTCTCGCGGACGGATTGGGGCTCGCTGAAGAATTGCTTCTCGAGGATCTGGACTCGTTGTCGGGTGGCCAGCGTCGACGAGTCGATCTCATGAGAGTCCTCTATGAACAGCCGGTCACGATGGTGCTTGACGAGCCCACCAACCACCTCGACAAGAGCGCCAAACGCTGGCTCTTCGATGAAATCGAACGGTTTCGAGGCACCGTGCTGGTCATCAGTCACGACCTGCCCCTTCTGGACAAGGCCATTGATCGGGTTCTCGCTTTACGAGACGGCCAACTTCGTGAGTACAAGGGCAACTACTCCAAGTTCCTCCGGCTGGAGGAAGAGCGACGCACGGCTGAAGAGAAGATGGCCGCCATTCAGGATCAAAAGATCAATCAATTGTCCCGTTTGGCCGACTCGATGCGCGGCCAGACCGAAAAGCGCGCGCGCCTGGCGAAGGTTCTCGACCGAAAAGTTGAGCGACTCGAGGAAAACCGTGTGGTCGTCACCAAGCGCGAGGCGAAAGTGGTTTTCCGTCTCCCCGACCCGCCGCGGAGCGGGGACGTCCCCCTGACGGTGGAGGGGCTGGCCGTGAACTACGGATCGCTCGACGTGTTGCGCGAGACGGGGTTCATCACCCGCCGGGGTGACCGCATCGTGATTGTGGGGCGCAACGGCGCGGGCAAGTCGTCATTACTTCGCTGCCTGGCCGGAGCTCAGACACCTCAGGCCGGAACAATCAAGTTTGGGGCCAACGTCACTCTCGGTTATTTCGCCCAGGAGAACGAGCAACTCGATTTTTCAAAGACCGTCCTCGGTAACCTCGATGACTCGACCGTGACGTCCGACATGCAGCGGCGCAAGATGCTCGGCGCCTTCGGATTGAAGGGGGATGCGGCCAACCAGATGCCGGCCACGCTGTCCGGTGGTGAAAGGGCCAAGCTCGCACTGGCGAAGATGGCGTCAAGCGACGCCAACCTCTTGATTCTCGACGAACCGACCAACAACCTCGATCCCGCGAGCGTCGAGGCGTTGGGTGAGATGTTGCGGAGTTGGAAAGGGACAATCGTGGCGGTGAGTCACGAGCGGGGCTTTGTCGAAGCCCTCGAACCCACCCACGCCGTCTTGTTGCCCGAGGAGTATTTCGATATCTGGGACGACGAGTACATGGATCTCATCGAGCAGCGTTAGAGAATTCTTTTAGATATCTCTTACGAGGCCTGCCTACAATGACGACTCAGAGAGAAGGGTTGTCGGCTATGCGTCGGTTGCGTCGGGTGGTGACGAGTATGGCGTTCGCGTCACTCGCGCTGGCGGCCGTCCCCGTGACCGCCGGAGCTGCTCGGTACGCCCCCAGCGTTATCCAGGTCACAGCGGTGTATATCGCGGTCGGAGCCTCCGAATCCGTGGGTTTTCAGCCCACGACAGCTCAACCTGAAGGTGCGCGCACCCCGACCGGATACGCCTCGGTGGCCGCTACCACGTTGCGCACGACGAACCCGGGCTTGGCCTCCATCAACATCGGCTGCCCCGGTGCGACCAGCGCTAGTGCACTGGTAATCGATCGGTGTTCGCGAAGCATGAGTCAGCTCCAGCGGGTTGTGGCCGTGGCCAGTCAGTTTCCTGATGTGCCCTTCTATATCTCCATTGATCTGGGATTCAACGACTTACGCCCGTGTCGTGAAGCAAACTTCAAACTCCCCGGCTGTGTCGACGGCGCCATCGCCTCGGTGAGGGCCAATATCGCGACGCTGGTGACCAAATTGCGTTCAAGCATCAGCAACCCGCTTCATTTCGTCGGAATGACCCACGACGACCCCTTTGTGGTGAGAAGTCTCTTGGGGGGTCAAGCCGATATCGCCACGGCGTCCGTCGCCGCCGTCAACCAGTTGAACAACACGCTGACTTCGACGTACTCGACACTGGGCATCCCGGTCGTCGACGTCGCTTCCTTGTTCTCCACGGGTAACACGACTCCGGTTCCATATCCCCCCTTCGGATTTGTCACCATGGAACAGGCCCGGGTCTGCGACTGGACATGGATGTGCGCCGCGACCCCCTTCGGCCCCAACATCCATATGAACAACGCCGGATACGCCGTCGTGGCCGACGCCCTCGTGAAGGCTCTGCGCGTGGCCGGCCTCCGATGAGCCGATCCCGCCTCACCCTCGTTCGCCACGGCGAGTCAACCTGGAACAGTTCGCGCCGAGTGCAAGGGCAGAACGACGAAGCCGTGTTGACTGCACAGGGTCGTGAACAGATTCGAATCGCGGCACTGTCCCTCCCCGTCGATCTCGACATGGCCGTCACATCAGATCTGCAGCGCACCCGCGAATCGGCGGCGATTTTGTTGGAAAACCACCCGATTCCACTTTCCGTTGACGCCGGTTTCCGGGAACGCCACTACGGCATCCTCGAAGAAGGGCCTCTGGAAGCCGTCACACCCGAGCTCATGGGTGTCCACGATGGACACGTGGTTGACCCCGGGGCACACCCGCAGGGGGGCGAGTCGCTCACGGAATTCTTCGACCGTGTCGTAGCAGCCGTTGAGCGAGTGGCCGAGACTGGCTCGCAGCACACCCTGGTGGTGACTCATGGGGGAACCATCCGCATGATCAGGGCGTATTGCGAAGGATCCCCATTGGCGGGCTTGACGTGGGACCCCGTTCCGAATGCCTCGGTGTGGACGGTGGAGCTGCCCTAGTCCGTTTCGGTGGCGTCAAGAGGACCTTGACTGGTGCGCCGAACGAGGGGGGTGCGCCACGGAATACGGCTGCGACCGGCGAGCGCCCGGGCGAACGGCGTACGGGCCGCGAGCGCAGAGACCGCGAGCCCTAGGGCATACACGACGAGAACTCCGACGACTGCCCGCACCGGCCACGGCACGCCTCCGGCGTACCGTGCGCTTAGGTCCTTGATGATCGGAATCCAGATCATCTGGGCGAGGTAGATGCCGTACGCCCCATCCGATCCGACGTTGACCGCTCGGCGGGTGAGGTCGGAGCGACGGGGACTGACCAGCCACACACCCAGCAGGTAGATGCACAGGACGGCTCCGATGTTGTACGGGAGCGTGACGAATCCGAACGGGTCGTAACCGGGGGCCAGAATGCGGTCCCACCAGGTGGGCGTGGTGAAGGAGTTGGCCACCAACGCCACCCCATAGGCGGCCACCGTGAAGACCGGAATCACGAACTTGCGCCGGAGAACCCAATCATGGAATTCGTCGAGACGGAGTGCCACGAAAAGTCCGCCGACAAGAAAGGGGAGATAGGAGAGAAAGAGGCGTGACTGCCAAAACCAGTACGGCCCGTGTGGGAGAAGGTGAATCGTCGTGAGGAAGCTGAAAATGCTCCGGAAGGTCGCGGCGTACACGGAGTGAAGAATCACGATGGCGATGAAGATGCGTCCGTGATAGTCACGGAAGCGGTGTGCGAGTCTCAGCAGCAGCGGGAACACCGCGTAAAACTGCAAGATGACGAGCAGGTAGTACAAGTGGTAGTAGCCCTGGCTCATCAGTTGCCAGAAGTGATTCAACATGGCCCAAGACCAAAAGGGCGTGGAATCCCATTGGTTCGCCGGAAACAGACCGCTGGTACTGAACCTGGTGAGGTAGAGGAAGTAGATGACGGTCCACGTCAGGTAGGGAACACCGACGGACCACCAGCGGCGCTTCCAGTAGTGGGCGAGATTGAAGTGATCAAGGTTCCGGTAGCTGTACGTGAGCATGCAGGCCGACACGAACAGGAAGGCCTCACGTGAGAAGTGGGTGCCGATGAGCAGGTTTTCCTGCACCAGGGTGGGGGGCACCAAGAACAGGAGGGCGTGGGTGGAAATGACCGCAAACTGCTTGAGCGGTCGCATCGCGTCGATGTGGTCGAGGCGTTTACGGGTGCCACCCGAGGGGATGGTGGATTCGCTCACGACACGGCCACCGTTGTCAGGGTTCGAACATCACCGGTGCGCACCACGCCTCGCTGAATCTTGCCGGTGGCGTGGCGCGGCAGAGCCTCCACCACCACCAACCGCGACGGCCGCCGACCGCGGGGCAACGTATCGAGCAGTGCCTGGCGGCACGCGGCGATCAGAGTTTCGTGGGTGGCGACGCCACTCGCGTCTCGCAACCCCTCAATTTCGACGTACGCAACGGGTACCTGACCGAACACCTCATCGGCTTCGCCGACCACGACCGCCCCGGCGACCCCGGGGATCTGGGTCAGAATCTCCTCGATTTCGCGGGGCATGATTTTTTCGCCGCCGCGGTTGATGACGTCGTCGGTGCGACCGACCAAGAAGACGTAACCATCGCTGTCGAGATAGCCAAGATCGCCAGTGAGCAGCCAGCCATCGCGGAAGCGGTCGTCGTATCCCGGGCTTTCGTACGCGGTGATGATGGTTGGGCCTTGCAGGGTGACCTGCCCCACTTCGTAGGGGTGGCATTCGTCGCCGACGGCGTCGACGACGCGCAGCGAGACACCCACCGGTAGTCCGACCGAGCCGGGCTTGCGCGGTCCGTGCAGCGGATTGGCACAAATCTGGCTGGCGCCCTCGGTCATGCCGTATGACTCGAGGACCGCGAGGCCGGTGACACGTTGAAACTCAGCTAGAAGGGCGGCGGGCAGCGGCGCCGATGCCGAGCGGATGAAGCGAATCCGTGGGGCAACCGTTTCGCCATCGCGAAGAGGAAGCAACCGGTGAATGATCGCGGGAACCGCGTTGATCCAGGTGGCTCCGGTGCGCTCCACGAGAGGCCAGAAATCGGTCCGGTGAAACCGGTCGTCGAGGATGAGCCCTGCGCCGGCGGTCAGACTCGCGAGAACACCGACGACCTCGGCGTTGATGTGAAACAGGGGGAGAGGATTGAATCCCCGGTCGTCAGGGGTGAGTTCATTGTGCCGGGCGATCAGTGCGGCCGCACTGAGAAGTTGGTCCACGCCGAGGCACATCACCTTCGGCGTTCCGGTGGTACCCGACGACGCGAGGACGATTCCCCCACCGTGTCCACGAGCGGATGCTCCGTCAACGGAGACGGTGCCACCGTCTTGGATCAGGGTGGCGCAGCCCAAGGAACGGGCTTTGTCGACGAGACGAGCCGGATCGGTAGCACCCAACGCCGGGTCCAGTGGGGCGACCCAACGACCGTGGGCGAGTGCGCGAACGAGCTCGCCGGCGAATTCGACCGGGTCGCTGAGGGCGAGAGCGACGCAGGAGACCTCGTCGGCCAACTCGTACGGTGTGTCGATTCGACTCCGCAACTCTTCGTACGTGATGGCCGAGTTCGTCCGGGCACCGGCAACGAAGATACGCCCACCATTTTCATCAGCCCAGTGGCGCACCACGGTCGCGATGGGCGACGTCATAACTAGTACATCATCCGATGATCGCGGTAGTACTTGAACTCCAAGAGGTTAAGCGCAGGGTCGTAAACCATGAAGGTGCGGTGGACTTCGACGAGGCCCACGAAGCGCTCGGTCATCGGCGCGTAAAAGGGAATTCCCCGCTGCTGGCACAGGTCGTGGAGGGCATCAAAGTCAACCTCGTCGCGGAAAGTGACCCCGAAGTGTCGCGGGTACATGGGCACCTCATCAATGGATGCGGGGTGCGCGGGACGTTCGCTGAGATGGCACACGACTTGGTCACCGAAAAAGTCCAGCGTCACACGGTCGTCGTAGCGACGGGCCAATTTGCAGCCCAGCTGGCCGACGTAGAACGCGACCGTTTCGTCGAGGTCATAACAGGGAATGGCGAGATGGAAGACGTCACGGCTGTCGCGCACGATTACTCCTTCGATTCGATGGTCGGGTCCAGTTCGCGGAGGGTGTCACTTCGCAGCCCGAGTCGTAGGGTCTCGAGCCCCAGCACATCCTCGGCCGCCACATTTCCGAAATTGACGTCCGGACCCACTCGCTTGATGAAGTACTCCTGCAAGGTGGTGGTGGGTGCCTCGAAGATCAACTTCGTGAGGTCCACTCCCGAGGTCAGAATTTCCTCCACGAGGCCGAAACGCAGTTCGCCGTTGGGTCGGCAGAGGCCGCCACGCCCCGATTCACGTGTTTCGAGGGTGACCAGACCCGCCCCGGCCGCCAAGTCGGCCGTGATGGCCTTGATCCAGAGCACCGGCGCCATAAGTTCGGACTTGACCTGGTCCTTCAAGCCCACCTCTGACACGACGTGAAAATCCCGGGAGAGCTCGGCAACATACTCAGCCTTGCGGTCATCGCTGATGTCGACGGTTCCGTTTGACACCTCGACATGGGATGCTCCATGCCCCTGGCAGAAGCGTTTGAAGTCATCCAGCCGATTCTGGAGAACGAACTTCTCAAATAGAGAGCCGCCGAAATAAAAGCCGATGTCGTGACTCCGGGCCACGTCGATTTTGCGAGAAATCTGTGGTGTCACAATGGACGTTCCCCAACCAAACTTGACAAAGTCGATATGGGGATGGAACGACTCGGCAATGTCAGTGAACAAGGCGGTGGGCAATCCACCGTCGATCATCACCGATAATCCGACTGTTCGAGGCTTGGCGCTGCGGGCCGGCAGTAGGGGCGCGACTGAATTGGGCATGTCGATTCCTCGCATCCGTGGCGGCCGGGCTGAACTCAATTACAGCCTAAGAAAAACTAGTCAATTAGGGCCAATCGAAACCTTATAAACGCCTGAAACATGGCGAGGTCTTAAGCCCGTGGAGACAGTAGAGCCGCTTCGTCAGAGGGGCTGAGCCAGTGGGCGGGCACGCTCTGGGAGTCCAACCAAGTTTCGGTGTCGGCAATCGAGTCGGCCAGGGGACGGGCGGACAATCCGAGGGACAGGGCTGAGGCGTTGTCGAGAGTCAGAACGTTGGGAGAAAAGCCCCCTGACCACAGTGGGAACTTCCCGGCGAGTGGAGAGCCTTCCAGTCGGGACGTCTCAATCTCCACGAGGGTGGTTCCCGATGGGGCCACGCAACGGGCAATTTCTTCGAGGAGATCTCCAAAGGCGAGTCCCCCGGCCGGCGTGCACGCGTGAACAGCCCCGGCGAAATGGTGCGCACTCAGATGAATCACGAATTCACCCAGGTCACGTGCATCAATCCACTGCAGCGCACTCTCGCGCGGACCGGGAAACGCGACCGTTCCGCCCTGCTTGATTCGATGTACCCAATAGGGGAATCGCATCGTCTTGTCGTGCGACCCGATGACGTAGGTCGGTCGGACAATGGCCGACGCGTCGCCAAAAAGTCGGAGAGCGGTTCGTTCACACTCGGCCTTGAGAACTCCGTACGTGCCGAAACCAACCTCCGCGTTGGGGTCGGTGCTCCCGAGTTCTAGAAGTGGTGTGCTCTCGTCCGCCCGCGTGGTAGCCGGCTCTTGGTAGGCGGAGACGGATGAGATCTGCAGGTAGTGGCCTCCCCGGTCGCCGAGAGCCTCGGCCAGAGATTCCACATCCCGCCGCTGATAGGCGATGGCATCAATTGTCGCGTCAAAAGTGTGGTCACGCAGGGCCGACATGTCGCCATGCCGATCGCCCACGAGTCGGGTGACCGACGACGGGAGGTCGGTGGGGGTTTGACCCCGGTTGAGAACGGTCACGTCGTGGCCCGCGCTGACGCCCGCATTCACGATTGCTCGACCGACAAACGACGTGCCACCAATGACGAGAATTTTCATTGTCCCACAGTAGGTCGGGGGCCATGTCACAGGGGCTACGTATCTTCTCGACCCATGCAAACCACCAATTCACACGACCACGCTCACGAACTCCTCCAGTTGGCTCACGCCCATCTCAATGACGGGGACATCAACATCACGGTGGAGAATGGTCTGGCCGCTCTGGCCGCCTTCGAGAACCTGAACGACGACGAGACGTTCCTCGAGCCCTGCGACGGCCTGGGCGAGTCGTTGTCCCTGCTGGGATTCGCGTACGAGAAGCTCGGTGACCAGGAGAAGGCCGATCACTACCGCGAAGCGAACTTCTACACCTTCATCGGCGACGGTGACAGCAGCGAGATTCTGGCCCTCATGGACATGGCGCGTTCCGCGACGTCCAACGATGATCTGGCGTTCGCCCGCCTGTGCTGGTTGTCGGCGGCCGACCTTCTGTCCCGTGAGGTCGACGAGGGCAACGACGAGCAGGCCGAGTTCGTCACTTTCTGCCGCGAGCAGGCCGACCACCACGTCCACGAGCACATCGTGGGCGACATCGGGGACTCCGAGGAGTAGAAAGCAGACCCGCACCGTCAGGTTCTGTCACAATGACGCCATGACCAACGACGTTCTGGCCGATTTCAACAAGGGAAGTTTCACCTCCCGGGGCACGACGCGAACCGTGTACCGCCGAGGAAGCGGGCCGACGGTCATCGTCCTGTCGGAGATGCCTGGCATCACACCCCTGGTTGCCGATTTCGCCCGACGCGTGTCAGATCAGGGACTCCAGGTGGTGATGCCCCATCTCTTCGGTGACGATGGAGCCCCACCCTCGAATGCGGCCTTTCGCCGCGCATTCCGAGAAGTGTGCGTCTCCCGAGAGTTCACGTTGTTGGCCACCAAGAAGCCCAGTCGCATCACTGAATGGTTGCTCGACCTCGCCCACGACGCTCATCAGCAGAACGGGGGACCCGGCGTCGGTGTCGTGGGGATGTGCCTCACGGGGGGATTCGCCCTGGGCATGATGATTGATTCTGTCGTGGTCGCCCCGGTGTTATCGCAACCCTCATTACCTTTGCCGCTCCGGCGAGCGGCTCGAGGTCGCGTCCAACTGTCGGATTCTCAGATGGCCGCCGTTCAACAACGGGTGTCCGACGGAGTCAACGTTCTGGGGCTGAGGTTCACCTGCGACAAACTCGTTCCCGGGGAGCGATTCGCAACGCTCCGGCGCGAGTTGGGCGATGGCTTCATTGGCGTGGAAATCGACTCGTCCGAGGGGAACGAGTGGGGCTACCCCCTTGATGCCCACTCGGTCCTCACCGAGCACCTTGGTCCCGAGGGTGACACGCCGACCCGGCAAGCCCTCCATCAAGTTCTGGAGTTTTTTGCCTCACGTCTGAAGTCGTAGCGACGCTCGGTGAAGGCCGCGACGGTCACTCCTCGGTGACGTTGCGGTGGTGTCCCAGGCGAAGGTACAGCGCCAGCGACGAAATCACGAGGCTGACGCCGATACCGGCGTACAGAACGCTACGGCCCGTGTGCGGCGTGACCAGAATCTCGATGAACGTCACGGCGCCGACCAAGACGACCATGGAAATCACCCGCGCCTTGAGGTCATTGAGGTCACTCATTTCGAGCCATTCGGGCAATCGTGACAGTCCGGGAGCGTCGACGCGACTAAGAAACAGCTCGTAGAAGCCGATGGCCGCGATGAGGAAAGTGGCTCCGATGAGGGACACGTCGACGACCACGAGGAAGCCGGAAATGTGCGCCGTCACTGGAAGTGGGTGGTGCACCAGCTCGCGGGCCGTGTGACAAAACAGATAGGTGCTGTAGGCGAACGCCAGGATCGCCGACCCCACAAAGACAATCACGGGAATCAGGATCAGCCACCGGATGGAGGCCAGGCGTCGCTCGATGAATATCTCGGTTCGCGAGGGTGAATCGGTCATCACGTCCTCCATGCGTTTCCAAGCTTTCCCGCTGTGCGCGAGTGCGCTGTCAAATGTCACGCTAACGACAGTCTCCCCGGGACGGGGCGGCGGAAAATCCGCTTCCTTCTCCGCCTGTGAAACTCCATGACGGATCGAGTCACCTCATGTGGAAGGAGAGCTTCCACCAAGAATCACCCAGGGCCGATGCCCATTCTTGGCTTCGGTTTCTCGGTTATCTGGTGGGCGAGGCGGGACTTGAACCCGCACTCCCTTGCGAGAACTGGCACCTGAAGCCAGCGCGTCTGCCATTTCGCCACTCGCCCGTGGGCTGTTCATCCTAGCCCAATTCGACGCAATGTCTCTCCGGGGGCTAGTTGTTACCGAGTTCGGTGTGAGCGAGGATTTCACCACAAATCGCGGGCCACAGAGGCTCGGGCCGGTCGTGGCCCATGTCATCAATCAACACCAACCGTGATCCGGGAATAAGTTCAGCAGTGCGCTCACCGCCCGAATAGTTGATCAAAGTGTCTTCTCGTCCATGAAGCACGAGTGTGGGCACGGTGAGGTTTCGTAGGCCGTCAACTCGTGACGGACTGGCCGCGATGGCAGTCATCTGGCGAGACGTCCCTGCGGGCTGGAACGATCTGTCGTACGCCGCCGCGGCATCCCGACGGAGCTGTTCGAGATCGAGGTAGCGCGGCGACTGCCACACCGCCCAGTTGGCCGATGAGGCGATGTAGTCGTCACGACTGGTCGCCGGAGGAGCCATCAGGGCCTCGCGAGCCTCCGGAGTCGCCTGACCGTACTCCGGTTCGCCGGTGGAGGACATGATCGAGGTGAGCGTGTGGCAACGGTCGGGGTGGAGAATCGCCACCCATTGAGCAATCATGCCGCCCATTGAGGCCCCCACGATGTGAGCCCGTTCAATCCCAAGGCCGTCGAGGAGGTGGGCCACATCGCCGGCCATGTCGGCCACGGTGTAGGGCG
>CAWUMA010000008.1:0-15123 GCA_963923835.1 uncultured bacterium | reverse complement strand
GTCTGGCCTTCGGGGGCCGGGGCGCGCCGTACCACTGGGGGTCGTCGGTGCGACCCGAGTACGACCACGTCTCCTCCGTCTTCACGGCACTGGAATCGACCTTGCGCGAACTCTTTCCCTCCTTCACCCAGTCGGTGACCCATCGTTGGGGTGGACCACTGGCCATGGCCCGCGAGAACCGCCCATACGCCGCCGTTGACCACCAGCGAGGTCTTGCAATGGCCGGTGGTTACACCGGCGACGGCGTGGTGCTGAGCCGCGTCTGTGGTGACGCCCTCGCCCAGAACATCATGGGCGGCCCCGATCTCGACCCGCGCGAACTTCCCCTGATCGCCCGGCCGCTCACACGACGCTGGGAGTTCGAACCCTGGCGCTGGCTCGGCATCAACGCCGGTCTCGCCCTCGCCCGTGCGGCCGACCGTGGCGAATCAAAGGGTCGGGAATCCCGGGCAACGCGCTGGCTTGATCGTCTTCTGGGTTAGCGCAGGATATTGACGGCGCGCGAGGCCACGATGGCGATCGTGATGAGCGACAACGCCGACTCGCTCACGAAGAGTGCCTTCATCCGAAGTGTGAGGGGCATGGCGTCGGCCGGAGCGAAGCTCGACGCATTCGCGTAGGCCGTGTAGAGGTAGTCGACGAAGCGCGGACTCCACTTCGCCGGGGCGAGTCGCGGGTTCTCCATCTGGGGGAACTGCAGGTCGATGGGGAGTTCTCCACCCCGAGCACGCGCATCGGGACCGCCGCGGTCGATCTCCCAGAACCAGAGGGCGTAGAGAATGACGTTGGTCAACCAGATGGCGATGGCCGAGTAAATCAGCGAACGACCACCCGTCACGCCACCTCGTAGCAGGTGATGCACGAGTAGCGCCACCGACCCGATATTCGCCATCGTCGTCAGGGCCACGAGGGCCAGCACCGCGCGCCGCGCCCACCGTGCACTCTCGTCGCTGCGCCCCCGCTGCCAGGCGAGTGGGATGACGGGAAGTGCCACCATGACCGGCAACAGCCACCGCGGGCCAATCGTTAAGCGGCCGGGCAAGGCACCGTAGAGAGCAACGCAGGCCACCAACGCCACGGCGGCCGGCCAGTGCGGCTCGGCGACCGGCTCACACTCCAATGCCCGACCCTCCCAGAGCACCCGAGAGGCCGGGCACGAGCTGGAACAGTCCCGCGATGTCGGACGGACCCGCCACGTGGACCTGCGACCGTGGCGGGGCGCTCACGACGACCGGTTGGTTGTATGACGTGATCGTGATGGACAGTTCGACGTTCTGACCACCGGTCGCCATGCCGCTCAGCGAGGCCGACTCGACCTGACCCTCGGTTCCCGTGGTGATGACCAACGTGGCCGGTCCGCCGTTGGCCCGCAATGAGCCCGACTGGAGAACAAAAGTGTGCAGCGTGCGCCAGCCCTGGTGCGACACGGTCATCGGAGAAGCCTGGGCCAGCAGGGCGATGTCGGGCTTCACCATTTCGAGCGACAGACCGAAAAGGTCGGGCTGACCCGTCGCCAGCCCCAGCCACTGCCCGTTCTGGGCCGCATTACTGAGATACGCCACTCCGCCGACCCACCGCAGACTGAGCGTGGTGCCCGTCGCGCCGAGGGCGCACGTACCACTGTCACGGGTGAAACTGAGCGCGCAGTCACCATCAATGGAGGTCCCCGACGACAGCACGTGCAGATGGAATGCGGCCGTCTCCGGAGGCTGTCCGTGGAGTCGAAGTGTGTCGACGTCCGTGTGATCGGTGGCCGCGACGACCAGCCCCAACACCGTCAATATCAAGGCCACCACCGCACTGCCGATCATCCACAATCGGGCGGCGCGGCTCATGTGCCCATGGTACTCAGTGCCCGGCGAGACTTTCCTGCAACAACTCGATGAATAAGTCGCGGGCGATATTGCGACCCGAGGCAATCATCCCGACGTGCGAGCCCGAGACCGGCACGATACCTTCGGCGAGTGCGGCGTAGGCGGCGGCGGCCGACCCCTCAAGAACGAGGCCGTTCACGCTGGCCGCCTCGGCCACGGCCGAACGAATCTGGGCTTCGGGTACGAGGTGGAACGGCGTGGCGTGGTTCGCCGCAATGACGTTGGTGACCGAATCGTCATCACCGCCTCCGGCGAGGCCGTCGGCGATGGTGGGGCCGTGGACCACCTCAGCCATGGTGGCGCCACGAAGGACGTGGTACAGCGCCGCACTCACCGCCGGCTGCACGCCGACGACCGACACGTCCGCACGGCCCCGGTCGGCAGCGCAGAGCAGAATCCCCGACAGCAGACCACCCCCGCCAACGGGCACCACGACCTGATCGATCTGTGGCGCCTGGCGGAGCATCTCGTCGAAGACCGTCGCCTGACCGGCGATCACCCACGGGTCATTGAAGGCCGACACGTATTTATAGGAGTGGGTGTCGGCGAGTTCCTTGGCCCGGGCCTGAGCCTCGTCGTAGTTTGAGCCCCACTGGATCAACTCGATGTCGTACGAGCGGAGTTTTGCGACTTTGGCACTGGAGGCGTTCACCGGCACGACAACGGTGGCGGGCACTCCGACCAAGCCTGAGGCGTGGGCCACACCAAGGCCGTGGTTTCCGGCCGAGGCGGTCACCACCCGCGCACCCGAACCCTCCCGGGCCACGGCCGACAAGGCGGCTAGGGCACCACGGACCTTAAAAGATCCCGTGACCTGGAGCGACTCGAGCTTGGCGAGAACCGGACGACCCCGCACCGACAGCGTCACCGTGGGCGTTTCGGACAGGTGGCGCGCAATGACCTCACGGGCCTCCGCGAGTTGATCGGCTGTGGGTGCACCAAGCGCCGTTTTCACAGAACAATCCTACCGAGAGCCACTCCAGGCTCACGGTCGGCGGTAGCGTGACCGGCGTGTCGTGGATTGCCGTTCTCGGAGTCGCGGTGTTCGCATTCGTCGGCACGATGGTCGACAACTTCTTCGCCTTCGCCGCACAACTCGCTCTCACCCCACCCGAGCGTCATCGTCGCGCGGGAGGTGCACAGTTCTCGGGCATCGTCACCCTGATCTCGATGTCCGCGCTTCTCGGTTCCCTCATGGCCGACCTACCCGATGGCGCCATCGCCGGCGCGGCGCTGGTGCCCTGGGCGCTGGCCTGGCACGGTTGGCGACACCGAACCGATCCTCCCCGCGAATCCCACCGTCGCGGCGCCACCACGACGTTCGCGGTCACCGTGGCCCTCGGGGGTGACAACCTCGCGGTGTGGGCGCCTCTTCTTCGCCTCGGTGGCGTTGGGCGGGCGGTGGCGACGGTGATCGCCTTCCTCCTGTGCGACATCGTGTTTCTGGCGGTCGCGGGATGGACGGCCCGTCACGACCGAGTCGTCGCCTGGGGCCGCAAGTGGGCGCCGGTTGCGACGCCCCTCTTATTTGTGGTCTTGGGGTTCGTCATCATCGTTGAAAGCGGAGTTCTCCCCACCGTCGGGTAGCGTTGGTCGCCGTGTCCGCGACCACTCCCGCCCAGATGCTGCGCAGGCTCACCGTCATCGTGGCCATGCAGTACGTGGGTTCAACTCTGGGACTCCCCCTCCTCGCCCTGTTCCTCAGCCACCGTGGTGGCTCACCCACCGTGGTCGGCATTGTCGTCGCCTCCTTCTTCGGCGCCGGAGTTCTGACCCAGTATTTCTTTGGTTACCTCGCCGACCGCTTCGGACGCCAGCGGATTCTGGTGACCTGCCTCGTGGTCTTTGGCGTCGCTTCTTTCTCCTACCTCTTGCCCCTCCACGCCGGATGGTTCGCGTTGACCCGCGCTCTACAGGGGGCGTCGGCCGGTGCGGTCGAGGTCACCGCGTTGTCGGCCGTCGCGTCCCGGTTTGACGAGAACCAAAGGGGCCGTGCCTTCAGCCGTATCTTTGCCGCCCAACTTCTCGGTGTCGTGCTCGGTCCGATGCTGGGAGCGGCCGCCACGCCTGACACGCTGGGACGGGCCTTTGCGGTGTCGGGGCTGCTCAGTCTGGGCGCGGCGTACGTGGCGGCCCGCACCGACATGGGAATGAGTCGCCACACCGATGAGCCCCTCCCCCCGGTGGTCTGGTCGCGCGGGCTCGTAGGGGCGATGTTCGCGGCTGCCACCGGTGGCCTTCTCATCGGCGTATACGACACATGCTGGTCCTTACTGATGCACCACCAGGGCGCCACGGCATTCCAGATTCGACTCAGCTGGACGCTCTTCGGCCTGCCGTTCCTGCTGTTAACCCGTGTTGGTGGTTGGCTCGCCGACCACGGCAACCGTCGGGTCATCGCACTCATTGGCATGCTGAACGGCGCCACCTTTCTGGCGATATATCCGCACCTGCACAACGTGGGCTGGGTTTTGGCCCTTGGATCAATGGAGTCCATCGGCGCCGCCATGACGGGACCCTCGGCGATGTCGTTACTCACCGAGGGAGCCCACGACCGCGAACTCAGTCGCCGACAGAGCCTCTACGCCAGCTCCAACACCGCGAGCCTGGCCCTCACGGCGGGACTGGCCGGAGCCCTGTACACGGCCGACGTGGCACTGCCTTTCACCGTTGTCGCCATTGTGGCCGCCACGACCGCGACCTCAACCTTGTGGTGGTGGCGCGGGATTCCCGGTCACATTCCCCACAACAAGTAAACGAATTTCTCCGTTAACGACAACAGGGGCGGCGCTTTCGCGCCGCCCCTGTTGGGTTGATCCGACTCTGGGTCGGGCGTAGGTTGACTACGCCGTCTTCCAGACCTGGTCCCAGTGGTTCTCACCACCGTTGGGCGACATCACCGCACCGTAGCTGAGGTACGGAGTCGTGACACCCTTGATGATCTTCGTTCCCGGCGTACCACCGTCGTTCTCGAAGGCCCAGTTCTGGACGCTGCTGCTCGCGGCCCACATCGTGATCGTCGCATCCAACCACAGGTAGTTGACGTTCTGACCGAAGTAACCGGCAACCTGCTTCCAGTAGTTGACGGTGTCGTCCGGAACCGGGGCGGCGCAGGCCGCGAGCATCGCGGACTGGAGGCGCGGGTCGGCCTGGTGGGCGAAGTTCACCGCACCAGCGATGTTCTTCGCGTTGGCTCCACCGATCTTGTACGAGTTGTCCAGCGACCAGAAGTACAGTTCGTCCTTCAGGTTCTGGCTGTTCCACCACACGTAGTTCTCGGACGGGTCCACACCACCGAACTGCGACCACGACGAGGCGTCGTAGGTGCCGTTCACGACGTTGCCGATGAGCAAGACCTGGTTCACCGGCTTGGCGACCACCGTGATGCCCACGTCCTGCAGAGCCTTCGAGATGAACGTGAAGGCCTGGGTCGCGGCGTTCGAGTTCTCCACGTACTGCAGCGTGAAGCTCGTGTTCTTACCCGGGTTGGCAGCCTTGTAGTCGTTCAGGTGGCCCTTCGCGACCGTCTTCAGCTTCGAACCATCGAACGCCGGGTAACCGTTGTTCGAGTTGTAGAAGCGCGACGACGGCTTGAATGGTCCGTCACTCTTCACACCAACGTTGCTGTCAACGACCTTGAGGTACGTCGCACGGTTGATCGCCGCGGCGCAGGCCTTGCGGAAGTCGAGGCTGGTGAGCGGGTTGAACTTGCCCGGCACCCATTGGGTTCCGTCGTCGCTCATCGCACCGTTGATGTTCACGAAGGTTGCCGGCTTCGTGTAGTTGTTGTTCGGGTCGATGAGCCAGTTGCCGGGCTGGCCGTTCACCCAACCGTAGAGGTTGTTCTGAACGCTCACCGGCGGCATGCAGCGAACCGAGTCCGCACCGAGGTCGACTCCAGCCGGGTAGAACGCCGGCAGGGCCGATGCGGCGATGTAGTTCGAGACGAGAGTTCCCGTGTCGCCACCACCCGCAGCGGTCGCGACCGCAGCCTTACCGGCTGAGGCGTAGAGCGCGTACAGCTGGTTGATCTGCGTCAGCGTAAGACCGTTGCCGAGCAGCGCCTGAATCGTGCCGTTCTTCTTCAGGTACGGGTAGATACCCGGAATACCGTACGAGTTGGTACCACTGAAGTCCTTACCCGTGTACCACATACCCCACTGGTTCAAGGTACCGGTGCTGTTCAGGATGATCGAGTTGGTCGCCGGGTCACGCTTGTCACCGGTGTCCGTGCGCCATCCGACGTTGCTGATGTTGCCGGCCTTGATCGACGCGATGCTCGTGCCGTCCGTGGTGTAGAGCACGTCGATGTTGCCCGAGGCGAGCGCGTTGTTGCGGTCGGTCGGGTCAACGATGACCTTGAACGTCACACCGTCGAGGAACGGCAGGTCACGACCCTTGGCGTCCTTCTTCCAGTAGTTCGCGAACGCGGTCGTGACGAACGTGTTCATCTGCGACCAGCTCACAAACTTGAACGGGCCGGTGCCGACCGGTCCGGGGCAGGCCTGCGAGAGGCCGTTGTAGGCGAGGCTCAGCGGAGCTTCGGTCTTGGCGTTCTGAAGGGCGAGGGTCGTCGTTCCGGCAGTCACACCCGCGTTGTCCCAGTTCTTACCCGAAGCCATGCGGCCAATCTGCGCGTCGGCAATCCACATCGGGAAGTTGACGAGCGGGAAGGCCAGGTTGAAGGTCACCGTGCCGTCGCCGTTGTTCACGCAGTAGTTCGACGAGGCGAAGATCGGGATGATGGCCGGTCCGACGGTTCCGTCCGACATGGAAGCCTGCATGTTGGCCACCACGTCGTCAGCCGAGAAGGCCGTGCCGTCGTGGAACGTCACGCCCGTGCGGAGAGTGAACTTCCAGGACTTGTAGTTGTTCGACGACGACCACTTCGTCGCCAAGCACGGCAGAACGTCATCACCGGTCTTCTTGATCATGACGAGGGTGTCGTAAATGGCGGCGCCGCGCGCGAAGGCGCCGGCGTCCCACTTCGAGTGCGAACCATTGAAGGTCAACGCCGCGGGGATGTCCGAAGCGAGACCGACCGTCAGAGTTCCGCCGCGCACCGGAGTGCCCGTACCAACACCTGCCGCGGCATTCGCCACGTTCGCCAGCATTCCGTCAACAACGGAACCGGCCATCGCCACACCACCAACGGTGGCCGCCGAGTGAGTCAGAAACTTTCGGCGATTAATCATGGAACTCATCTGGGTCAACTCCCCCGGAGGCTCAGCCCTGTGCATCCCTCCACCGCGAAAGATAGCAATAGCGGGCAAGACGTGTGAGAAGTTTTCGAACGTGTGAAAATTTGGGCAAATATTCGGAACCCCTCTTTACTTACTGATTAGTAATCCCTGATGAAGCGCTTTTTCGAGGGGCGGATGTGGATCTGACGTGACTCGTCGCGCACCCCCCTCGTTGTCCCCTCACAGAAAAAATCAGACGGCGATTTTCCAAAAACCACCTCGCGCACATTCGCGACGAAATCAATTCGCCAAGGCCGGGAAGTGAGAATGGTCGACGTGAATACGACCGAAGCCCGTTCCTTCGAGCACAACGTCCGCGCATTTGAAGTCGAACATCGTGGCATCGATTTGATTCCCGAGCCGCAACGGTGGGCTTCGGCTCGCGCAGTGGGCGCAATGTGGGCGGGATCGTCGTTCAACGTGGAGTACTTCATTTACGGAACCTTGTTGATGGCCTTCGGCTTCAGCTTCACCCAAGCCGTCGTCATCACAGTGATCGGAAATCTGTCCTTCCTTCTTCTTGGCGTGGCCTCCCTGCAGGGTCCGTCGACAGGGACAACCACATTCACGATTGGCCGAGCGGCGTTCGGGAGCCGTGGCGCCCGTGGGGTGGCTTTCTTGAACTGGATCACCATGCTCGGCTTCGAGACCGAGGGTCTCATCCTCGTCGTCGGGGCTCTCATCACCCTGTCCCGACTCTCTGGTGTAGGAGTCGGCACGAATCTCAAGGTGGCGTTCATCGTCGTGGCCGTCACCCTCCAGGCGGTCGTTCCGTACTTCGGACACGCCACGATGATGAAGGTGTTGCGAAGTCTGATCGCACCCTTTGCTCTCGTCTACCTCGCTCTCATGTGGTTCGCTCTCAACTACGCACACGCCTCGTTTAGCGCGCCCGCCCCCGTGACCTGGCCACTTGTGACCGCGGGCATTGCGTTCACCATCGCGTTGTCCGGACTCGGGTGGACCGAGTGCGGCAATGACTACTCGCGTTACGTGCGAGCCGACACTCCACCCCGGTCAATCGTCGGATGGATCTTCCTCGGCACGGCCCTGCCACAGGCCGTGCTCATGATTCTCGGAGCGGCCATATTCACCGTGGCGAGCTCCGCGGTCCAGGTCGCACGATGGAATAGCGCGAACCCTTTCGACGCTCTCGCGCACCTGTCGGTGTTGCCGTCATGGTTCACCGCTCTCTTCCTCGTGGTCGCCGTCATTCAGCTCTTCGCCATCAACTCGTTGGACCTGTACTCGTCGGGAGTGTCGCTGCAAGCGGTCGGATTGCCGCTGCGCCGTTACCAGGCCGTCCTCGTCGACAGCGTGCTCGCCGGAGCTCTGACGGCCTGGGCCGAATTCCAGGGGACCTTCTCATTGTTCATGAAGGAGTTCGTCGGCGTCATCATCGTATGGATCACGCCGTGGTTCACCGTATTCATCATCGACTGGTTGCTGCGGGGCCGACGCTACGACGCGGCCGAACTGCAACGCACCGACCGCAGTGGTCTCTATTTCGCGGGGAGCTTCGGTGTGAACCTGAACGCGGTCGTGGCGTTCGCTCTGGGCATGGTCGCTTCGATCATCGGTTTCTCCAAGGCGCCGCCGCCGGTCAACTTCCCCTTTCACTGGATGACGCCGCTCTCGAACCACTTCGGGGCGTCCTGCGCTGGGCCGCTCTCGGGGGGCGCCTGCCCCTCCGGTTGGTACGGCGGGGCCGACTTCTCACTGCTCACCGGCAGCGTTGTCGCGGCCGTGGTCTACCTCGGCCTCGAAGCGGTGACCGGCACCGTGCGCGCACAACGGCTGCACCAACGCTGAACTCCGCAGACAGACGGGGTTCGTCGGGCATACTGAATGCCATGACTGAGCGCTCCCCACTCGACCGCGACCTCGCGGCGCGCATGCTGACCACCGCCCTTGAAGAGGCCCAAGCCGGACTTCGCGAAGGGGGCATCCCCATCGGCGCCGCCCTGTTCACCCGCGAGGGCGACCTGCTTGGTTCGGGGCACAACCGCCGCGTGCAGGAGAACGACGCCTCGATCCACGCCGAGACCGACGCCTTCCGCCGAGCCGGCCGGCGCCGCCACTACGGCGACACCGTGATGGTCACGACTCTGTCGCCGTGCTGGTACTGCTCGGGTCTCGTGCGTCAGTTCAATATCGGCGCCGTCGTCATCGGCGAATCAGCCAACTTCCACGGTGGACACGACTGGCTCCGAGAACTCGGTGTCGAGGTGATTGTGCTGGACGACCCCGCGTGCACGGAACTTCTCGGCACCTTCATTCACGAGCATCCCGAGCTCTGGAACGAAGACATCGGCCTCTAACGAACGGGCTGGCCGAAGAGCCGGTCTCCCGCGTCGCCGAGTCCGGGCACGATGTAGCCCACCTCATTAAGGGTCTCATCAAGCGCCGCCGCCACAATCCGACAATCAGGGTGATTCCCGCGGACGAACTCGACTCCGGGGCGTGCGGCAATCAGGCACAACACGGTCACCTCGAGTGCGCCGCGTTCACGCAGCATCGTGAGCACGCAGTCGAGCGAGCCACCGGTCGCGAGCATCGGGTCGCACACCACCACGTGCACGCCCCGCAGATCCTCGGGGAGCCCGTCGAGGTAGACGTCGGGACGCAACGTCTCCTCGTTGCGACGAAGACCCATCAGACACAGCCGGGTGCGCGGCAACACCTCCTGCACGGCCGGGCTCATGCCGAGGCCGGCGCGCAGAATCGGCACGACGACGAACTCGGTATCGATACGCACGGCCGGCGCACCCTCAACGACGGGTGTGTCGACGGTGGTCGGCGACACGGGCGCGTCGCGGAACGCTTCGTACGCGACGAACGCTGAAATTTCTTTAGCCAGTCGCAGGAAGTCGGCGTTCGAGGTGCGACGGTCGCGCAATTGCCGGACTTTGTCCGCAACAACGGGGTGTGTGACGACGGTGACGGAACTCACGTGCCTCACACTACCGAGCGCCCGCTTCTGGTACAGGGGCCAAACCCTAGAATTCGTCAATGACTTCCCGCGCGTCAGGACATTCACACCTCGACGCGCCGGCCAACCCACTGGGAGGAATCACCTCGCGCTACCCCGGCCCGCGCGCGGAGATCTCCCGTGACACGTCGATGGCCTGGTGGCGCCGCATCGCCCCCGTCATTTTGTCCCACCGGGTCGCCTTTATCACCGCCATCGCCCTGGCCTTCGTCTCGGGACTGGTCCAGACCCTGGTCCCCAATCTGTTGAAGCAGACGACCGACGCGCTGGTCAACCACGGGGCCACCCACCTCAGCCGCGACGTGATGCTCATCGTGGGCCTCGGCCTGTTCTCGGGGATCACCGGGTACATCTCGCGCTCCAACCTGTACACCACGGCCTACAACGTCGAGGCCGACCTGCGCTCGCTCATTTACGAGCACCTGGCCTGGCTCTCCTTCTCCTTCTACGACCGCGTGCAGTCGGGCCAGCTCATCAGCCGCGCCAACAGTGACATCCGCAGCGTGCAGATGTACTCGACCTTCGCCCCGATGATCCTCGTCCAGTGCCTGAACGGCGCCATCGCCTTCGTCTTCATGCTGGCCATCGACTGGCAGCTGGCCCTGATCGTGATGACGGTCATGCCCTTGCTCTACGTGATCGGTATCCGCATGCGCGAGGTGATGTTCCCCATCTCGTGGATTACCCAGGCCCGCCTCGCCGACGTGGCGACCATCGTCGACGAGAACGTCAATGGCGTGCGCGTCGTCAAATCCTTCGCCCAGGAGGAGGCCGAGATCAACCGTCTGGCCGACGCCTCCGAGCGTGTCGCCTGGGCCTACATCAAAGACTCCAACCTGCGTGCCACCTGGGCGCCGTGGATGCAGAACCTGCCCCAGATCGGGCTCACCCTGGTTCTCTTCTTCGGTGGCTGGATGGTCATCGACGGCCACCTGGGTGTGGGTTCAATCCTGGCCTTCAACTCGTACCTGTTGATGCTCCAGGCCCCCTTCATGATGCTCGGCCAGTTGGTCATGATGGGCCAGCGCGCCAAGGCGAGCGCCGAGCGCATTTTCGAAATTCTCGACGAGCGCCCGTCGGTGCGAACCCGACCCGGCGCCTTCGATCTCGAGAACGTCCGGGGCGACATTGAGATGAACAGTGTCCGCTTCGGCTACGCCGACGGGCCCGACATCTTGAACGACCTGAGCTTCCACATCGAGGCCGGCGAAACGGTGGCCCTGGTGGGACGCACCGGTTCGGGTAAGTCCACGGTCGCGCGACTGCTGGATCGCTTCTACGACGTGCGCGAGGGCTCCATCACCATCGACGGCACGGAGATCCGCGACGTCACGCTCCCGAGCCTGCGCGCCCACGTCGGCGTCGTCCTCGACGAGCCCTTCCTCTTCTCGGTCTCCATCGCGGAGAACATCGCCTACGGCCGGCCCGACGCGACGCGCGACGAAGTGATCGCCGCCGCCCAGGCCGCCAACGCCCACGAGTTCATCAAGGACTTGCCCGACGGATACGACACCGTCGTCGGTGAACGCGGTTACACCCTCTCGGGCGGCCAGCGCCAGCGGGTGGCCATCGCGCGCACCTTGTTGGTGAACCCCCCGATTCTGATTCTCGACGACGCCACCAGCGCCATCGACGTCCACGTCGAGGCCCAGATCTACGAGGCCCTGCGGGCCCTGCTGGCGCGGCGCACCACTCTGGTGATCGCGCACCGCATCTCCACCATCGCCCTCGCCTCGCGCGTGCTGGTTCTCGACGAGGGGCACATCGTGGCGACCGGCACCCACGACGAACTACTGGCCTCGTCCCCGTTGTACGGCGAGATCCTCGCCCAGACCGTGACGGAGACGCCGTGAGTTGGGGCGGCGGATTCGGCGGTGGCCACCCCGGTGGCGGCTTTGGTGGCGGCACCCAACAGGCCATGGCCAGCGGTCTGCCCTTCGGTGGAATCCCGACCGAACTCCACGCGCTGGCCGAGAAGATTCTCGCCACCGAGCCCGAGCACACGCCCTCGGACATCCACTTCACGCAGATTCCCAGCGCCGCCGAGCGTCGCCGCCTGAGCCTGCCCCAGTTGATCCGCCCCTACGCCGGTTGGGTCGCGGCCGCCTCGCTCTTCGTCGTGCTGATCAGCCTGTTCCAGCAGGCCGGCCCCAAGATCACCGAGTACGCCATCAACAACGGCATGGTGCCCGGCCACCACAGCCTCCGGGTCGTCGCCGTCAGTGCCGTGGTCTACCTGGTCGTCGCCGCACTCGGTGGCTACTTCATGCGCGTCCAGACCCGCACGACCGGTCGCCTCGCCTCGCGGGTGATGCGTGACCTGCGCGTACGGGTCTTCACCCACCTCCAGCGCCTCGGCCTCGACTTCTTCACCGACGAAAAGGTCGGCGTGCTCATCAGCCGTATGACCAGCGACATCGAGAACCTCCAGGTTCTCCTCCAAGACGGCATCAGCCAGTTCGCCCTGCAGGGCCTCACCATGGTCGTGATCACCGTGGTGCTCTTCACGACCAACGTCACCCTGGCCACCTGGACCGTGGTGCTCATCATCCCGTTGCTCTTCGCCTTCACCGTCTGGTTCCACATCGCCTCGGAGAAGGGCTACCTGCTCAGTCGTGACCGGATCGCCAACGTGCTGGCCGACCTCTCGGAGTCCCTGTACGGCATTCGTGTGGTGACGGCCAACAACCGCCAGCGCCGCAACATCCGCAACCACCGCCACGTGGTGGGCGCCTACCGCGACGCCAATAACTACACCGGCCGGGCCAACGCCATCTACGGGCCGGCCACTTTGGCGATCGGGATTCTCGGCCAGGGCCTGCTACTGGGCATCGGTGGCCACCTCGTGCTCCAACACCGGTTGAGCCCCGGCGCCCTCGTCGTGTTCTTCCTCTACCTCAACCGCTTCTTCCAGCCCATCCAGTTGCTGGTCCAGCAGTACAACTCGCTCCAGCAGGGCCGCTCCTCGATCATCCGCCTGCGTGAATTGCTCGAAACGGCCCCGAGCGTCGACGAGAAGCCCGACGCCGTCGTGCTCGGCCCGGTGAAGGGTCGACTCACCTTCGAAGACGTCGCCTTCGGGTACGACCCGGCACGGCCCGTCCTCACCCACGTCAACCTCGAGATCGCCCCGGGCGAGTCGGTGGCCTTCGTCGGCCCGACGGGCGCGGGCAAGTCGACGCTCGCCAAATTGGCCAACCGCTTCTACGACCCGACGGCCGGACGCGTGCTCATCGACGGGGTCGACCTGCGCGACGTGACGCTCCGCAGCCTGCGCTCACAACTGGGCGTCGTCCCCCAGGAGCCCTTCCTCTTCGCCGGCACCATCCGCACCAACCTGCGGTTCGGCCGACCCGAGGCCACCGAGGCCGAACTCGAAGAGGCCGTCGAAGTGGTCGGACTGAGCGATCTCGTCGGGCGCCTCCCGAAGGGCCTCGACACCGTCATCCACGAGCGCGGCCAGACCCTGTCGGCCGGCGAACGCCAGCTCCTCGCTCTCGCCCGGGCCTTCCTCGCGCGTCCGCGGCTTCTCATTCTCGACGAGGCGACATCGTCACTGGACCTCCAAAGCGAGACCGTGATTGAGCGCGCCCTGGATCGCATCCTCGAGGGCCGCACCGCGATCCTCATCGCCCACCGACTCACGACGGCCCAGCGGGCCGACCGCATCGTGGTCGTCAGCGACGGTGGCATCGTCGAGGTGGGCACCCCGGCGGAACTGATTTCGGGTGGCGGCCACTACAGCCGCATGCACGACGCGTGGCTGGCCTCGGGCGGCCGCGACGCGACGCGCTAACTACATCATCGAGCGGATCTGCTCGATGAGCGAGGCCGGCGTCTGACCGGCCTGGGGCAGTGGGTGAACCTGGAGGTGCGTCACGCCCGACTCCTTAAAGGCGGCGATGCGCTCGGCGACGTAGGAGGCCGGTCCGCACAGTGAAGTGAGCTCGCAGAACTCCTCGGGGACGGCCGCTTCGGCTTCTTTCTTCTTGCCCGAGAGGTAGAGGTCCTGGATGATCTCGGCCTCCTTCTCGTAGCCGTAGCGCACGGCGAGCTCGTTGTAGAAGTTCTTGCCCTTGGCACCCATGCCGCCCACGTAGAGGGCAATCATCGAACGCTGCAGGTTGCGCAGGTTCGTGATCTCCTCACCTTCGCCGATGGCCAACAGGCCGCCGGCGGTGATCATCATCTCGCCGAGCGAGGCGTCGCGCTTGGCCTTGCCGGCCGCCAGCGAGCCACCCCAGACGTTCTGGGCGCGCTCGGGAATGTAGAGGATCGGAATCCAGCCGTTGGCGAGTTCGGCCGTCATCTCGACGTTCTTCTCACCCAGTGAGGCAACCCAGATTGGGATGTTGGAGCGAACGGGGTGGTTGATCATCTTGAGCGGCTTGCCGAGTCCCGTGCCCTTCTCGGCGGGCAGGGGCAACTGGTAGTTCTTGCCCTGGTGGACGACGGGCTTTTCGCGGGCCCACACCTGACGGCAGATGTCCATGATTTCGCGGGTGCGACCGATGGGCGCGTCGAAGGGCACGCCGTGGAAGCCCTCGATGACCTGGGGACCTGACGAGCCCAGTCCCAGGTGGAAACGACCATCGGAGAGCGCGTCGATACCGGCGGCCGTCATGGCGATCAAGGTGGGCGTGCGGGTGTAGATGGGCATGATGGCCGAGCCGATCTCCACGCGCGAAGTGGTGGCCGCGAGATAACCCATCATCGAGGGGCTATCGAAGGAGTAGAGCTCGGCCACCCAGATCAGGTCCAGTCCGGCGCTCTCCATGTCGCGCACGGAATTGGCCGTTTCCTTGAAACTGGCCGAGTAGCTGAGCATGGTTGAAATCTTCACGGGTCCTCCTGGGCGAAAGCCCCACGGTAGCGCAGACCGCCGAAATCGCCCCCTACTCTGGGGGCGACGTCTACAAATTGAGGTGACAACGTGGTCAACTCGTCAGTGGTCCCGACCGACCGACCCTTCAATCCCTGGGAGCGCGTCGTCGCCCTCATCGAAGAGGCCGGA
>CAWUMA010000007.1:0-15139 GCA_963923835.1 uncultured bacterium | reverse complement strand
ACCGCTCTGCTCAACGTGCGCGAGCGCTTCACCGCGCCTAGTTGGGCCCCGGTCGTCAACAACGTCGTGTGCATCGTGGTGCTCCTGTGGTTCCACCTGGTCGACCCCGTGCCCACGCTCACCTCGTCGGGCGGTTCGGGGCACCTCGCGACACTGGGACTCATCACCACGGCCGGCGTGGCGGCCCAATTCGCGACGCTGGGGCCGTCGCTGCTGCGCGCCCGACTCGGACGGCTGCGTCCCCGGTTCGACCGTCACGACCCGGCTCTCGCCTCGATCGCCCGCCTGGGCTCGTGGACTGTGGGCGTGGTGGTGGCCAACCAGGTTGCCCTCTTCGTGGTGTTGGCCTTCACGTTCGGCGTGGGCGGCCAGGGGCCGGTGTCGGCCTACACCTACGGCTGGTCCTTCATGCAGATGCCCTACGCCGTGGTCGTCGTGTCGATTCTCTCGTCGCTGACCCCGGCTCTCGCCTCGCTCTCGTCGGCCGGCAACCTCAAGGCCTTCCAGGCCCGCCTCGCCCAGGGGCTGCGCCAGTCGCTCGTAATCATCCTGCCGTGCACGATGGTGCTGATCATCCTCGCCCAGCCCGTCGTCGCGCTGGCGCTGCACCACGCCGATGCGCGTGCGCACCTTCCGGCCGCCACGGCACTCGCCGTGTTGGGGGCGGGGCTGCCGGGCTTCACCGTCTTTCAACTGTGCGTGCGGGGTCTTCAGGCGATGCAGCGGGCCCGTGACGTCTTCATCTTGTACGTCATCGAAAACGCTCTGACCGTGGTGTTGTGCGCGAGCATCGGCCGGACCACCCTCGGTGGTGTCTGTGCGAGCGTGTCGCTGGCCTACACCGCCAGTGCCGTTCTCGCCCTCGTCGTGCTCGCTCACCAGAGTGTGAATCTGTCGGGCGAACTTCGCAGCCCCTACGTGCTGCGCTCACTGGTGGCGTCCCTTGTCGCCGGCTTCGCCCTGGCGGTGGGGGACGCCGCGTCGGGGGCCACCACGGGGGCCGGTCTCGTGATGCGCCTCATCCAGTCGGTCGCGCTCGGGGCGAGCGCCTACGTGGCCGTTCTGCTCTATTGGCGCCGGATGACACGACGCACGCGCCGATAGAACAGAATGTCTGTCAGGCTGTACCCCTAAGGAGGTTTCCATGGCCCGTATCCGCGTTATTACCGACTCCGCGTGTGATCTACCCGAGTCCGAAGCGCACCGACTCGGCATCGACATCGTCTCGCTGACGATCCGTTTCGGAAACGAGGAGTTCGTCGACCGGGTGAATCTGTCGCCGGCCACCTTCTGGGCCAAGTGCAAAGAGTCGGCCCAGCTCCCCGAGACGGCCGCTCCTTCCCCGGGCGCCTTCCAGGTCGCCTACCAGCGCGCGAAGGACGAGGGCTTCGACGGCGTCATCGTGTTGGCTCTGTCCGCGACCCTGTCGGCGACCCACCAGTCCGCAACGCTGGCCGCCGATCAGATGGGTGACTTCCCCGTTCGCGTCATCGACACGAAGGCGGTATCGATGGCCCAGGGGCTCATGGCAATTGAGATTGCCGAACTCGCCGGTGACGGCGCCGATCTCGACCAGCTCGAACGACGGGCTCTCGCCATTCGCGACAAGGTGGGCGTGGTGGCCACCATCGACACCTTGGAGCACCTCATCAAGGGTGGCCGAGTCGGCGGGGCCAAAGCCTTCGTCGGCCAGGTTCTGTCCATCAAGCCGATGTTGGAGTTGAAGGACGGCGTCGTCGCCGAAGCCGGACGTGCACGCACCCGGGGCAAAGCCTTTGCGGCCATTGCCGAGCGGGTCACCAAGCACGTACCGCTGCGACGCATCGCCATGATGCACGGCGCGAGCGAGGACCGCGACAAATTGGAGGCCCTGCTCACCCCGATCGCGAGCGAGTTCTCACTCATCGTCGCCGACATCGGTCCGGTGGTGGGCACCCACGGAGGTCCCGGGATTATCGGTGTGGCGTGGCTCGAGGCCTAGACCGCCGGTAGCCTTCGCGTATGGCCGAGGAACGCGACATCGTCGATGACGCCCTCGGGGCCCTCGACCAGGGTCTCGACACCCTCTACAACAAGGTCATTCGCAAGATCCTGTTGGTCGGGCGCACCTTGGCCTACGCCTTCATCTTGATGGTTCTCGGGGTCATCGCCTTGGTGGCCGTGTCGATCGGCCTCATCCGACTTCTCAACGTCTACGCCTTCGCCAGCCACCCGTGGCTGAGCGAGGCCGTGATTGGTGCCCTCTTTCTCACCGCCGGCCTCGTGGTCTGGCGCTACCGAACCCCTAAGAAGAAAAACCCGTAACCATGGAACACACTCGCGTACTCATCATCGGATCGGGCCCCGCCGGCCTGACAGCGGCCATCTACTGCGCCCGCGCCCAACTGAGCCCCATCGTGATCGAAGGCGAACCCTCCTCCACGACCGACCAGCCGGGGGGGCAGTTGATGCTCACCACGGAAATCGAGAATTTCCCGGGGTTTCCCGAGGGTCTCACCGGTCCGGAGTTGATGGCCAACATGCGCTCCCAGGCCGAGCGATTCGGAGCCGACCTGCGTGTCAATAAGGTCCACAAAATCGACACCACCACTCGCCCCTTCCGGGCGTGGCTGACGGGTGATGACAAGGCCACCATCTCGGCCGACGCCGTGATTCTCGCCACCGGCGCTCGTTCGTTGATGCTCGACGTCCCGGGCGAGGAACGGCTCTTCAGTCACGGAGTGTCCACGTGTGCCACCTGCGACGGCTTCTTCTTCCGCGGCCACGACATCGCGGTCGCCGGTGGTGGTGACTCAGCGCTCGAGGAGGCCCTCTTCCTGACGCGCTTCGCCAATTCGGTGACGATCATCCACCGCCGCGACCAACTTCGTGCTTCGAAGATCATGCAGGAGCGTGCCTTCGCTAACGAGAAGATTCGCTTCTCGTGGAACACACAGATCACTGAGGTGCTCGGCGGTGAGTCGGTGACTGGTCTGCGTCTGCGCGACACTCTCACGGGGGCCGAGAGTGAACTCGCCGTCACCGGCCTGTTCGTCGCCATCGGACACGTACCCAACACCACCCTGGTGACGGACCTCGTCGACCTCGATGAGCACGGCTACGTGCGCACCGGGCCGGGGTCGTACACGAACATTGACGGGCTCTTCGCGGCCGGCGACGTGCAGGACCACGTGTACCGCCAGGCCATCACCTCGGCCGGTTCGGGATGCGTGGCGGCCATCGACGCCGAGCGCTGGCTCGAAGCACGGGGCCACTGAGCGCTCGCTACGCTGGTTGCACGGTGTAGCGCACCGCGAAGGGAGCAACCATGGGATCAATCACGACACTCACCGACTCAACGTTTGACGAGGTCATCGGCTCGTCCGACAAGCCGGTTCTCGTTGACTTCTGGGCCGAATGGTGCGGGCCGTGCAAGGCCATTGCCCCCATCCTCGAAGAGCTCGCCGTGGAACAGGCCGACAAGTTCTCCATCGCCAAGCTCAACGTTGACGACAACGTTGCCACGGCCACCAAGTTCTCGGTGATGAGCATTCCCACCCTGTTGCTGTTCAAAAACGGCGAAATTGTGGGGCGTTTCGTGGGTGCCAAGCCCAAGGGCGCCATGCTCCAAGAGATCACCGCCAATCTCTAGTCCCATGGCGGGTTCACACCCGCTCGGTCACGGAGATTCGGGAGCCGCGGTGGTGGCTCTGCAGTCATCACTGGCCGCGCTCGGATACCACTCCACGGACGCCCACGGCGAATTCGGTGACCGGACCGTCGCCGTTGTCGAGGCGTTCCAACGCTCCAAGGGCCTTCCCATTACGGGCGTCGTCGACGACTTAACCCGCCAGCGAATTGAGGAAGCGAGTTGGCGACTCGGCTCCCGGTTGTTGTTCTTGTCCCGCCCCCACCTACGGGGCGATGACGTCGCCGCTCTGCAGATTCAGCTGGCCCAACTTGGTTTTAACCCCGGTCGAGTGGACGGCATCTTTGGTGTCAACACCGAAAGTGCCCTTCGCGACTTTCAGAAGAACTGTGGGCTGGCCGTGGACGGAACCCTCACGAGGGCAACCTTGACGGAACTCGATCGCTTGCGGCCACGCGATGGGCGCCAGCCCGTGACCGAAGCCCGCGAAGTGGCTGGTCTCGACACCCACATGGGGCCCATTGTGGTGACCGGTGACGCCCACATGGGAGCAGCTCTGTCGGCTCGATTACGTGAGTCGTTCGAGGTGGTGGAGCACTACGACGAGCCCACCCGGGTGGCCGTTGATGCCAACTTCCGTGGCGCGTCGCTGGTGATTTCTGTGAACAGTGGTGAGGGTGGGCCGGCCGTTCATCTGGCGTACTGGGCGGGGTTTCGCACCCACTCTCGATCCGGGGAGCAACTCGCGGCCGCCATCGCCACCCGATTTGCCAGTAATCCCAACAGCCCACGAGTCGATGTGGCCGGAATGGCTCTCCCTCTTCTTCGTGAAACTCGCATGACATCACTGCGAATTGAAAGCGTGAACCTCTCTGACCAGGAATTCTTGCTCCTGGCCGATGTAATTTCATCCATAGTTAGCGACTTTATGCACAGTCGCCTTCACTATTAGCTTTTATCAAAATCCCTATTTATAAGGATTTTGGACAAAATTCGAGACCGTCTCAAGTTAAAGCCACAACTTAATCCACAACTTGGGGATAACTTCAACGTCCTGTTGAAGTTGAATGTTGAAGGTTAGTTACCCGTCATTCGTAGGTAGATGCGCTCCAGGTCATCAATATCCGCGAAGTTGATCACAATCTTGCCGTTATTGCCCTTTAACTCAACCGACACGGTTGTCTCGAGCAACGACTCCAGGCGATCCTCGAGCTCCACCACCGACGGGTCGGGCACGGGGCGAAGGTGACCACCCCGAGTCGGCTTATCCCCTGCGGGGGTCGTGGTCGTTGTGGTGGGTGTCGTACGCGGCTCGTTCACCGTACGAACGGCATCTTCTGTCTGACGTACTGACAATTCTCCCTTAATCACGCGGGCAACCATGAGTTGTTGCTGCTCAGGATCAGTCAGGGCGAGAAGGGCGCGGGCGTGACCGGGGGTAATCTTCCCCGCTATGAGAGCGGCCTGAGCGGCGTCACCCAGCTTGAGGAGTCGAAGGGTGTTTGTCACCTGGGTGCGGCTCTTGGCAACCCGTTCAGCTACCTGCTCTTGCGTGAACTGGAAGTCGTCAATCAGCTGCTGGTACGCGGCGGCCTCCTCGAGCACGTGAAGGTCCTCTCGATGGAGGTTCTCCACGATGGCTTGCTCGAGCGACAGGAGGTTGTTGATGTCGTCGCGCACGAGCACCGGCACGGTGTCGAGATTGGCCAAGGTGGCGGCACGAAGCCGACGCTCCCCCGCGATTAATTCGTATTGACCGGGCTCACCGGCAATCTCACGAACCAGCAGGGGTTGAAGGATGCCAATCGCGGCCACCGACTCTGAGAGCGCCTGGAGGCCCTCCTCATTGAAGACCTTTCGCGGCTGACGAGGGTTGGGGCGGATTGACTCACGAGGGATGGTGCGCAGGGGAGAGCCAGCAACATCCACCGGGGAGGTGGCAACCGAAGGGCCTTCCTCGCCAGTTGTGGTGGGAATGAGGGCGCCCAGGCCTTTGCCGAGTCCGGGTTTACGAGCCACTGTTGATCTCCTTTGCTAGGTCACGGTACGCCTTGGCACCCTTTGAGTTGGGATCAAAAACCGTGATGGGCTGACCGTGAGAGGGGGCTTCTGCCAGACGCACAGTTCGGGGAATAATCGTCTTGCAGAGTTGCTGGGGGAACGCCCGGCCAACCTCCTTGGCCACGTCGGAGGACAGCGCATTACGTGAGTCGTACATGGTGAGAACGACTTTTGAGATGGTCAGCGCGGGGTTCAGATTCTTCTGCACCAGGTCGACGATTCTTTGAAGCTGGGTCAATCCCTCAAGGGCATAGAACTCCGTCTGGACTGGGACCAGGATGTCGGTTGCCGCGGCGAAGGCGTTGATCGTAATAAGGCCCAACGAAGGGGGACAATCAATAAAGACGTAGTCAAATTCTCCCTCAGACGCATCGAGCGCCCTCTTGAGACGAAGTTCCCGGGAAATCACATTGGTGAGTTCTTGCTCAACACCCGCGAGATCGAGGGTGGCGGGAACAACGAAGAGATTGGCGAAGGCCGTAGGTTCCACCACATCCTCGAGAGGGGTGTCGTTTAGGAGAATGTCGTAGACCGAGTGTTCAAATCGGCGGCCATCAATGCCAAGTCCCGTTGTGGCGTTCCCCTGAGGGTCGAGGTCAATAACCAGGATGCGCTTACCGAGCTCCGCGAGCGCTGCCCCCAGTGAGGTAGTTGTGGTGGTCTTACCGACCCCACCCTTTTGGTTGGCGACGGCAAAAATACGGGTTTTTGTGGCGTCCGCCATAGCTCCTCTTCGACTGAAAAACTTCACCGACACTGCGTCGAATGCGACTATTCAACACCGCCAGACTAGGGGTAGTCAAGTACCTATGTTTCACGTGAAACATTCCCGGCTGAGCTCTTCGCATGTTTCACGTGAAACATCCCAGTCTCACGGTCATTCGTGTCGGGATTCAAGTGAAGCCCATGTTTCACGTGAAACATTCCCGGCGGCACCTTCTGAATGTTTCACGTGAAACATTCAGAAGAGTGGCTTCTTCCCGGGTACACCTGTAGCGCGGGGGAACTCTTCAGGAGTTGGGGCAATCTTCTTGATAGCCCTGAAGTTTGCCGTACTCCGGAACAACCCGAGATCCGTGAGGCCGAGGCGCTCAAGCCCCTCGGGATTCCATCGGGAACTTGTTTCTTCAGGAGGTTCCGAAACAACCAGAATCCCCTCAATTCGCAGAAACCTACTGGCGCATTCGGCAACCACAGCGGGTGGCGCAAATGATCGTGCGACAACCAGTTCAAAGTTTTCAAGATATTGAGGGTTCCTGGCCACATCCTCTGCCCGACCGGTAATTACCTCGCCATCGGAGGGGGAGTCGTCCCAGAGAAGAACCTCTTTGAGAAAGGTTGTCCGCTTCTCCATGGCATCGAGCATCGTGATGGGGGAGCGCCATATATCCAAAAGAACCAGTCCGGGGACTCCCCCACCACTTCCCAGGTCCAAGGTGCTTGAAGGAGTTCCGACCCCAACCTGATCCCATGCTTGAGCAAAGCCCTCGGCATGGGTGAACTGGACTTCAATTGGTTGTGGGCCCAAAAAACCTCGCGCCCTCGACAAGTCGAGGGCGCGAGATAACCAGGCTGACATCACCTACGTATTATGCCGGAGAAATGACGATGAAACGTCGTGGCTCCTCACCCTCTGATCGGGTAACAACAGCAGAGTTATTCGTCAGTGCATCGTGAACGGCCTTACGGTCAGCCGCCGACATCGGCTCAAGGGCGCGCTCTTCACCGGTTTCGAGTACCTCTGAGGCCACCTGCTCCGCGAAGCGGGCCAGGGCGGCCACACGGCGCTCACGGTAACGAGCCACGTCGACCAAAATACGGTCGGTCCGGGAAGGCGACTTTGCCTGGACAACAGTCCGGGTCACCTCCTGCAAAGCCTGAAGGGTAACCCCGCGGTGACCAACCAAGACTCCAAGCTCAGTGGGGGGATTGGCGTCCACAGTGACCTCCACGGTCTCCTCATCAAGTTCCTTCACGGCGACCTCGGCGGCGATGCCCATCGACTTCAGGAGTCCCTCGAGAAACTCTCGAGCAATCGCTCCCTGCTCGGCTAATGAAATACCTTCGGCCACAGCCGTCTCCTTCTGTTTTTTCTCAGGCCGCGGCGCAGCCTTCGACTCTTCCTTGCGCTGCGAAGTGGCGGCTTGAACCTTTTCCTTCTTCTCGCCATTCTTAGTCTGATTACCCGGCTTATTCGAGCCCTTGGCTTTCTGGCCACTCTGGGAGCCGCGTGCGCGGTCGCTTCGTGAATCACGACCTCCGCGCTTGGGACGGGGTCCTGCGGGGCGAACACGGGCACGAACGCGAGCTTCGCCCTTCACCCGACCAAACAGACCCGCCTTAGGCTCCTCGAGAATCTCGATTTCGGCGTCATTGCGGTGCACGCCCAGGTGGGCAAGGGCCCTGTTGGTAGCTTCTTCAACCGTCTTTCCGGTTGTTTCGACCCAATCCATGATCTAGCGGTCCTTTCTCTTGCGCTTTGATTTTGAGCGCGACGAATTCTTGGGCTTGAGAGTTGAGGGTTGCTCCTTGGTGGCCGTCGATTCTTTCTTAGAAGACGCCTCGGGGAGTGTACGAGTGGTGGCCTTACCAGGGTGAGACACACCAGTGCGGAACATGATGTCTTGAGTAATTATACGAATAATTGTTGAAACAATCATGTACAGAACAACTGCGGCCGGAATTACGAAATAGAAGTATGCAAAAAAGATTGGCATGATTCGCTGCAGTGTTTGTTGCTGGGCGGGCATGTCCTGACCCACCTTGCGATTTCGATTGTTGAGTTGTGCCATCTGGAAGTACTGAAGGCCAACCGCGACGGCGACAAAAGCGAAGAAGGGGATTGCACCCACCCAGCTACCGTGCAGCGAGATCGGGAAGGGCTTGAGGTTGAGATCCATCCCGAATGCCTGGATCTGACCGTTGGAGTGGAGAAGGTCCTGGTACATCTTTCCGGTGAAGCCCGAACCATGGGGGATGTACCGGGGATCGGCCTTCATGCCATTCATGTTCGACAACCCGCGAATAACGCTGTACAGGATGAAAAGGAACGGGCCTTGCGCCAGCACCGGAAGACAGCCGCCCAGTGGATTCGCGCCTTCTTCGCGGTACAACTTCATCAGTTCATCGTTCAGAAGTTGTCGGTTTTCGGGTCCCTTGTACTTCTGCTGCAATTTCTTGATTTCAGGCTGAAGTTTTTGCATTGCCACCATCGAGCGGGTGCTCTTGACGGTGAGGGGGGTCAGCGCCCCCATGATCACAATGGTGAGCAGGGTGATCGCCACCGCGTAGTTCGGAATAAGGGCATAAAAGAAGGCCAGCATCCAGCCAAAAATGGCGAAAATTGGGTGGAAAATTACGCCAAGCGCGTGGAACAGCGAACTCATGACGGGTCACTCTTTTCTACAACTGGGGGAACGGGGTCAAAGCCAACAGGTCCACCGGGGCGACATCGGACAATGCGCCGAACACCGAGCCAGATTCCCTTCACAGCGCCGTGTGTTGTCACGGCAAGGCGGGTGTACTCCGAGCACGATGGCTCAAAGCGACACGGGGAAAGGCGGCCGGTACGGGCTACCTGGTAGCTACGGATGAGACCGACGATCACCCTCGCGGGCCAAGAGGCCGGAGCGTTGGAGTGCTCGGGTGAGGTGTGATTGGAGTTCATCGAATGTGGGGGGAGTGTTTTCAAAATAGACCCTGACCAGGTATTTTCCGTACTGAGGGGAGAGGTTGTCGAAAATGGCACGGAGCTGGCGGCGCAAACGATTGCGGACAACAGCATTGGCCACTCGTCGGCCAATCGAGAATGCAACCGCGACATCGGGCTCAGAACCCGAAACAAAGGCGACTTTCAAAGGGCCACTGTGGGCCCTTGTGGTCGGGTTTCGGAACTGATCGAACTGCCGCCGGGTGCGAACCCGACCAGGCACCGACCTAGACCGTCAGCTGGTGACGGCCCTTGGCTCGACGAGCTTTCAGCACCGCACGGCCGGCACGGGTACGCATACGGGCACGAAAACCGTGTGTTTTAGCCCTTTTACGCTGATTGGGTTGATAAGTACGCTTCACGAAAACCTCTTCCAATTCTGATGCCCGGCGGAGAGTCCCCTGGGGACGCTTCCCGACGCAATGCACTAATCCTATCGCACGCCGCAGGGAGCGCCTTTGGCGATGTCGTGGTAACCGGTGTAGTGTTCGCGACCCCGGGCCAGAGGTCCGGGCCTGGGCTTCACGGCCTGTGGATAATTCTCAAAGGGGCTGTGGACGGTCATGGTTGTGTCTCGCGAAGACCTATGGGTGGGCATCTCGGAAGCCCTGCGAGCAAAAGTGACCGACACCGTCTGGTCAGCGGGACTTAACACACTGAGCCTTGTGGATTTCCATGATGGTGAGATCGTTATTGGCGCTCCCAACCAAATTCAACTGCAGCGGGTTCGTGAGCGCTACCTTCCATTTATCACCGGCGAAGCTGGTCGACTTGTGGGTGAGGATGTTCGAGTCAGTCTGACAATCGTCGACCAACCCGCTCGATTTGTTGGCGGTGACCAACCCCTCCCACAGGGAGGCGCCGAACCTGTTGTCCGTCGGTCCGCAATCGATCAACCCGTCCGCCTCGACCCACGAATGACCTTTGATGCATTCGTACCGGGTTCGTCCAATCGACTCGCCTTCGCCGCCGCCGTATCGGTCGCCGAACTCCCGGGGCGGAGTTACAACCCCCTTTTAATTCACGGAAATTCGGGTCTGGGGAAGACCCACTTGCTTCACGCCATTGGTAACTACGTCACCGCTCACTACCCGGATCGCAAGGTGCTGTACGTCACCACCGAGATGTTCCTCAATGACTTCATCAAGGCGATCCAAACCCGAACACAACTAGCCCTTCACGAGCGTTACCGTGAGGTGGACGTCCTTTTGATCGATGACATCCAGTTCATGGAATCACGTGGCGACACGTTCCACGAAGAGATATTCCACACCTACAACGAATTGCATGGTGATGGTAAGCAGATTGTTCTGACCTCTGACCGCTCGCCACGTGACCTGGCTGGTTTACAAGACCGATTCCGGAGCCGGCTCCTTCAAGGTCTCGTGACGGAAATCGACCAGCCAGACCTCGAAACCCGTATTGCTATTTTGCGATCGAAGGCCGAAAGGGAGGGTATCGACCTGCCAGGTGATGTCGCTGAGTGGATTGCCCACCGTGTCCGTGATTCGATCCGGGAACTTGAGGGGTCGATAACCATGTTGCGGGCCCACTCGAACCTGCGACAAGTTCCCATATCTTTGGAGCTCGCCAAGACCCACCTCTCGAACCTGGGTTCCGAACAGGTGATTTTGCGGCCGGAGACCATCCTTGAGGTTGTTTCGGCCTACTACGGGATCCCGGTTGAGGACATCAGGGGACTGAAGAGGCTTCGCCCACTGGTGCATGCTCGCCATACCGCTATGTATTTGATGCGGCAACTTCTACCGAATTACTCGTTCCCGATGATCGCCAAAATCTTTGATGGGCGGAACCACACGACGGTGATTAGCGCGGTGGAGAAGGTTAAGGAACAGATGGTCAACAACCCGGACGTCCTTCATGAAATCAATCAGCTAAGCAAAAAATTGAACGCTGATTTGGTGTAGTGGGTTGTGGGCAAACAGTGGATGGTGATGTTGTTTTTCTCTGCAAATCCGGTTGGACATCCACAATTCTTGAAAGTTGCAGGATGAGTCTTGAGACAGTTGTGAACAGGATTGTGTGTAAAACACAACCTTCAAAAGTTTCTCTGATCAGGGAAATTGAAGAGAAATACACAATTCCACAGACCTACTACTACTCACTTATTTCTATAAACAAAAGACACATAGTCTCAGTGGTAACGAAAGGCACATCGTGAAGTTCAAATCAGAACGCGACATCCTGGTTGAGGCGCTCTCGGCCGCCAGCCGTGTGGTGGGTACTCGCAACATTGGTGCGACCTCGGGTCTCCTGCTCAACTTGGTTGGAAACCAATTGGTGGTGACTGGTACGGACCTTGACCTCACCGTTCGAACCACTGTTGATGTCATTGGCATCGAAGATGGATCGGTGGTCGTTCCAGCCAAGCTGATTGTGGATGCCATCCGGTCACTCGAGCCTGGTGCTGTCACCATCAACACCACCGACGAAAACGTCGAAATTTCACTGGGGCGGGCTCGTTTTAACCTCCGTACCTTTTCAGTTCTGGACTATCCGAAATTGCCCCCGGTTGCTGGGCCGGTGGCTCAGATACCAGCATCAGAACTCCTTGGAGCTCTCAACCAGGTGGTCCGGGCCGCGGCAACCGATGACACCCGTCCCTTGTTGACGGGTGTCCTCTTCACCCATCACGAGGGAGTTCTTCGCCTCGTGGCAACCGACTCATATCGGTTGGCGTTCCGAGACGTCACTGGTGTGGGACCTCTATCAACCAACGACCTTCTGGTTCCCGCACGGGCGTTGACCGAACTTCAACGTTCGGCCGGATCGACAAACCCAGAAGCAACCGTGGGTGTGACCCTGACTGATAGCGAAGTCTGTTTTGTTGTCGGGGGTACGAGCATTGCGTCACGTCTGATCGACGGAAATTACCCATCAGTGATGCAGTTGATTCCCGCCAGTTACCCCAACCAAATTCGTATCGCGAAAGACACGCTCATCACATCACTTCGGAGAGCAAAACTTCTCGCAAACGACACCACATCGTCGGTTCGGTTAACCGTGCAGGACAAATCGGTTGAGGTTCGAACCGCCAGTTCCGATCGTGGACAAATCGACGACCATGTCGATGCCGACTACTCGGGTGAGGAAATCACCATCGCTTTCAACCCCAATTTCCTGATCGACGGAATTGAGGCGGTCAACGGTGACGAAGTTCTGCTTGAAATTTCAGATGCCGTTCGCCCCGCGATGGTCCGGTCGGTCGATGACGACTCGTTCCGCTACCTCTTAATGCCCGTCCGCGTCCAGTAGTCGATAGATCGTGGGCCTCATCGAGCTCACCCTTCGAAATTTCCGGCCTTTCGAGGAACTGCACTTCAAGCCCGACCCCGAAGCAATTTCGGTCTTGTTGTCACCTAACGGCACCGGAAAGACATCGGTGTTGGAAGCTGTTCACCTACTCGCCACCGCATCCTCATTCAGAACCACCTCCGCCTCTGATGTCATCAAGAAAGAATCCGACCTTGCCGAAGTTCACGGTGTGGCGATTGTCAACACTCGCCGCGTTTCAGTCGACCTCACGGTGGCCCGAAACACCCGTGGAGCCACAAAACGGATGTTGGTGAACGGGCAAAAGCCACGATCGAGAATGGACCTCGCCGAAGCCCTACCCCTGACGGTATTCACACCAGAAGGTGTTGATGTAGTGCGCCAAGGCCCGGAACACCGGCGTGATCTCATCACACTCCAGATGACCGACCTCAACCCGGTACTTGCCGAAACTGTTGAGAAATACAACAAAGTTTTGACGCAACGCAACGCATTGCTTCGTTCGTTTGAAGGCAGCTGGCCAACCAATCAACAACAAGAAGAACTCTCCACCTGGGAGTCCGAGTTGGTGTTCTACGGTGAGTCACTCGTCGCATCTCGAGTTGGGTTCCTGAAACAAATCCAACCGTTGGTTGAGGACCTCTATCGAAATCTGTCTCATGACGAGTCTCGAGTGAATCTTGTGTATGAACGCTCATGGACGGGAAACCTCAGCGACGCTTTTCGCGGTTCCCTTCGGTCGGATGTGGCTCGTGGGTACACCACCATCGGCCCCCACCGTGACGACATTTCCCTTGTCCTTGACGGACGTGATGCCCGACGCCAGGCATCCCAAGGCGAACAGCGCTCACTGGCCTTGGCTTGGCGACTGGGGTCTCACCAACTGATTAAGTCGGTGAGAAACACGGAACCACTACTTCTTCTTGATGATGTCTTCAGTGAACTCGACCCGTTACGTAGTCAGCGACTCCTCACACTCCTTCCCACTGGTCAAACCCTCGTCACGACAGCCTCACCCCTCCCAATCGGTATGACCCCCGCATTGATTGTGGATCTGAGGGCGAACTAATGGACCACAATCGCCGCGACATGGGGACTCTCGGCGATGCTTTGAAGGGTCTGACCTCACGACTTCGCCGCGTCGATTTCGACCTACTTCCAAAGGTGGTTGAAATGTGGCCCGACGTGGTCACCCCCGCTCTGGCCGAACGTTGTCAACCAGTTCTCATCAAGGACGGCTTGCTTGTCGTCCATGTTCCCTCCGGTGCTTACGCCGAACGCATCCGCTCCGACGAAGGGGCCATCATCGAGGCGCTCTCAAAACTCGGTGCGGGCGCCCCCCGGGGTGTACGGACCGTTGTGAAATAAGCCCGTATTCGTGTTCGGGCGACAAACAATGCACCACCCCCCAAGTAGAATGTTTTGAGTCCCAGCGCCGTTCAGAGACGTCGTGGCGACCCTAGGAAGTGAAAGGAAGGCCCCGTGGCCGAGAAATCAAAGGCTTCAGCGTCGTACGGGGCATCGGACATCACAGTTCTAGAGGGGTTGGAGCCAGTCCGGGTTCGCCCCGGCATGTATATCGGTTCAACCGGGCCCGCGGGTTTACACCACTGCATTTGGGAGATCGTTGACAACGCTGTCGACGAGGCGATGGCTGGTTTTTGCTCTCGAATCGACGTGACCCTCCTGGCCGATGGTGGATGCCGGGTTGTCGACGACGGTCGCGGAATCCCGGTGGATGAGCACCCCCAATACCCCGGAAAGTCGGCGGCTGAGATTGTGTACACCGTTCTCCACGCCGGTGGAAAGTTCGGCGGTGGTGGTTACAAGGTTTCGGGTGGTCTTCACGGCGTCGGTGCCTCCGTGGTGAATGCCCTCTCCACCAGCTTGACGGTCGAGGTGGATCGCAACGGGGATCGCCACCAATTGGTGTTTAAAGACGGCGGAAAAATGCAGGGGAAGATGAAGGTGACCGGGAAGGCACCCCGGGGTCGCACCGGCACCACCGTCACCTTTTATCCCGACCCCACCATCTTTGAAGAAATTGACTTTCGCGCCCAGACGGTGACGGAGCGGCTCCAGATTATGGCCTTCCTCAACAAAGGTCTCGAGATTCGGTTCACCGACGAGCGCAAAGGTCGTGAAGCCTCCGAAACGTTCAAGTACACGGGCGGAATTATCGACTATGTACGCCACCTCAACGCTTCGAAGGAATCGCTGTTTCGCAAAGTCGGTTACTACGAATCGGCAGAAGAGAAACAGGAAGTGGAAATCGCCTTTCAGTGGAACACGGGTTACTACGAGTCCATCCACTCGTTCGCCAACGGGATTTCCACGATTGAGGGCGGTATGCATGAAGAAGGTTTTCGCAAGGCTCTCACGAACGTCCTCAATCGATACGCCCGCAAGCGCAACCTCCTGAAAGAGAAGGACGAGAACCTCCAGGG